>JAEZSA010000030.1 GCA_023422115.1 Bacillota bacterium
CACCTCAATTGTTCGAGAAACCAAAAAAGAAACTATCAATAAATTAGATAATAAAAATCGAGAATTGGGTTCTCAAGAAAAAGAGCTTTCAAAGTCACTCGAATCTTTAACTATTCAAATTAGTCAGCTTCAAGAAAAAATAGATAAATTAAAAGCAAAAAGCGGCGCAAAGGTAAGTAAAGAAGACGCTGAGGAAAAGCCGGTAAAAGGTAATCCGAAGAAAGCGTCCTCTAAGAAGGGAACAAAAAAATAAAGAAAACACATGGTACCGCAATAGCCTCTACGTATACGCACATATGAGCACCTGCGCGTGTCAAGGCACGTCGAGACGGTCGTTGCTTTAGTGTTGAAGAAGTAGTCTATTGTCCTGTTGGCGGTATGTTGGTGACGTTGGATATTTTGTGAATAAAAGGATTTTGCAGTAAAATTTAGGTAAATAAACGACTTGGTTATGAATTATGTTAAAAGTGCGACATTGGGAACATATTTGGAGGACTTGGCATGATAAAAGAGATTAATATCAATGGTGTAGCTTCATTTAAGAATGAAGTAACGTTTTTCCCTAAACAAATTAGTTTTTTCTATGGAAGCAACGGTACCGGGAAAACAACAATTAGCAGATATTTGCAAAATCCATCATCTTTTCAATCTTGCTCTTTTAAGACGGATGGAACAGATATTGAAAATTTGGTTTATAACAAAGATTTTGTTGATATCAACTTCAATAACTACTCAACGATTAGAGGTATTTTTACATTAGGTAAAGATTCAAACGACATCGTTAAGCAACTCAACGACAACGAAACCGAGATTAACAATTACGATGGAGAACGTAAAAAGAGTTTACAAGCTCTAGAAAAGATTGATAAAGAGATAGAAGAGTGCCAAAAGTCTTTTTTTGCTCAATGCTGGACTTATAAAAATGAATTGTATGAAATGTTTAGGAATTGTTTCCAAGGTTATGTAGGCAACAAGGAAACATTTGCAAATTTATGTAAATCTTTAAGGCACTCAAGTGAGAAACCTTGCTCAATTGAAACCTTAAAAAGCGATTATGAAATTCTGTATTTAAAAGATATAAAGCCGATTTCAATTATTTCAGTTAACACAGATATCAATTTAAAAGAAATCAAAGGCTTAGAGTTCTTGAGCGAAAAGATAGCCGGAAGAAGCGGGCTACAAATATCGAACCTAATTGGAAAGATAAACAATTCAGATTGGGTTAAAACAGGACTTGAATTTACCAAACAAACGGACGGACTTTGCCCTTTTTGCCAGCAAACAATACCAGAAGATACACTTAGCATGCTCAATCAATTGTTTGATGAAAGTTATAATGAAATTGTTAATGCAATCAAGGGGGCGAAGGAACAATATTATCAAAATGCTTCGCTTATTCTGAGTGAAGTAGATAGAGTCGTAGATGCTTATGGAAATTTCACAGATGTTGAAGTACTAAGGGAGAAAAAGAAGTCGTTTGAATTATTGATATCGAAGAATATCCAAATAATAGACAAAAAGATCGAATCGCCATCATTGGTATTTGTACTAGATGATTCCGATCCATTTTTAGCAGATATTAATAATCAAATTTCAGAGATATTAGGACAGGTATCTGTCAACAATGATAAGGCCAACAATCTTGAATCAGAGAAAACAAAGCTAAAAAATAAAGTGTTTGATTTGCTTTTTGATAGGACAAACAAAATTGTAGGGGAGTATCTCAAAAAGTCCAATGGACTAGATAAAGGTCGAAAGACAATTGGTGATACAGTAAGCGGATTTGATACAAAGATTGAGAAGATTAAAAGGGAATCAGCCAAGTTGCGTTCTTCAATGTCCGGCATATCGAACACGATTGAAGAGATGAACAAAATATTATCATCATTTGGATTTGATGATTTTTCATTTAAAATGAACGACGAAAGTAGTTATAAAGTTGTTCGAAAAGACGGTTCATCTGTTGGAAATTCGTTAAGTGAAGGAGAACAAAGGTTTATTTCTTTTTTATATTTTTTCCAACTCGTTAAAGGAACGCTTGATAAAAGTGGAATAAAAGGCGACAGACTTATCGTCATTGACGACCCCATTTCTTCACTTGACAGCAACATTCTTTTTATTGTAAGTACCTTAGTTAAAAAAATCATTGACGATTGCTTGCATGGTCTGAATGGAATTAAACAAGTTTTTATTTTGACCCATAATGTTTATTTTTTGAAAGAGGTAACTTATAGATCACGAAAAGCCAAACCTCAATTCACAAACAATAACACTTTATATTTTTTGGTTGGTAAAAAGGATTCAGCTTCGTTTGTTCAAACGTTTGAAGAGAACCCAATTAGCACCACATATGAACTTTTATGGTCTGAAATTAGAGAAAATAATCAGCAAAAAACAAAAGGAACCATTTTTAACACCATGAGGAGAATTCTAGAATATTATTTCAACATCCTTGGCGGGTTAGATTATGAAAAGCTGATAAGCAAATTCGATGGAGAAGACAAATGCTTATGTCAATCATTGCTTTCGTGCGTCAATGACAGCTCTCACTTCATTCCAGATGACTACAATATAGTTATCACTGACGAACTAATTGGTAAATATACAATTGTTTTTAAAAGAATATTTGAACTTTCGGGGCAACAAAGCCATTACGATATGATGATGAAAATCAATAATAATGACTAATAGTTTTTATCGGAAATAATTCATGTTACTTCTGTTTATAAGATACATTTGAATACCAAAGCAGGCCCAAGCAATGCTTAGACC
>JAEZSA010000038.1 GCA_023422115.1 Bacillota bacterium
GTAATTGGCATTGACTTTAAATCCAAATCCGAAACCACAATCTCCGCATCCTCGTTAGTAGGGATTACTTCCTCTACCTCATCATCTTCATTGACAACAAAATCAATTGATGGGTTGATTTTTAAAGTTACATATTTATACTCATCAAGAGTAGAAGTTGTACCGCTGCAACCCACAAGTCCAATCATTCCTAAACCAATTACCAATGCGATTAAAATTTTTTTCATTTTTCAAGCCCTCCTTTTAAGCCTTTCACATAATAAACAAATCAATGTCTTGTTTTATTGGTTTTTTTGATTTTTTTTAACTATTATGGTATAATATAAATATAAAGGAAGGTATATTTATGGTTCGCAATCAAGGTGATTTTACAAAATCACCAAAAGCAATCCAAAAAGAAAGACTCCAACAAGTAAGAAAACGAATTAGTAAGTACTCTGCTAAATTTGAAGATGGAATTATTGATTTGAAAGTATCTCCTGAGCCAATGGATCGTCGAAAAGCTTTGGATATCTTAAGTCGTTTAGAAAGTGAAACGATGTATATTCCCGCTTCTCTAGAACTCACGATAAAGGTAGATTTAGAAAACAAAGAAAACGAAGCTAGTCAAATTAACTCTTTAAAAGAAGGAATTAATCACGAAATTATTAAAATCCTTTATCATGAGAATCAAGAATTACGTCGCGTGAAAATCGTATCCATTATTTTGTTTTTGGTTGGTATTACTACAATGCTTATTGCTTCTTTATTAAATTTTAAAGATTTTTTTACGCAAGCAGTACAGCAATTATTTGTTATTAGTAGTTGGGTCTTTATTTGGGAATCCATTGATAAAATGGTATTTGTTCGTCATAAGTTGGTAAAAAAGAAATTGAAGTTGTTCCAGTTATATTTTGCCGAGTATGAATTACAGTAATTTTTTAAAAGAAGGGATTTATGTACAATCTCTTTTTTTATTATTTTCGGTGCTTTTCCTTTATTACAATAATATTTTTCGTGATATTAATATATCACAATAATATTTTTTGTGTAAGCGTTGACATTTTATAAAAACGTAGTATAATACAAGTGTTGAAAGGAGTTGAATATGGATTCCATTGATAGTAAAATAATTGAATGTCTTTGTGAGAATGCTCGTATGAATTTTTCTGAAATTGGAGAACGAGTAGGACTATCCGTTTCCGCCGCAATTGAGCGCGTAAAAAAACTCGAAAATGGCGGTGTGATTAAAAAATACACAGTAATATTAGATGATGAAACTTTCGGAAAAGAAGTTACAGCCATTATTACCGTTCGACTTGATCATCCCAAATATACAAAAGAATTTATTAAAGCCGCTTTGGAAAACAAAGATGTTTTAGAATGCCATTATATTGCTGGGGATTATGACTATTTATTAAAAGTAGTAACCCATAGTCCCAAAACATTAGAAAAGGTCATTCAAAAGATAAAGTCATTTAATGGAGTAACACGTACGAATACTACCATTGTTTTATCAACACTAAAATGTGAATATTCAATTCTTTAAAATACAACTAAAAAACAATTGAGGAGAGTTTTTTTATGATTATTGGAGTACCAAAAGAAATTATGCACGATGAAAATCGTGTTTCATCAACACCTGAAACTGTCACAAAGATGGTAAAAGATGGTTTTAAAGTTATCGTTGAAAAGGGAGCTGGTTCCGGTTCTTTTTATTTGGATGAAGCCTATGAACAAGCAGGCGCTGAAATGGTCACTGATCCCCAAGAAATATATGATCGATCAGATATCATTTTAAAAGTAAAGGAGCCACAATTTAATCAAAAATTACAAAAGCATGAAATAGAAATGATGCACAAAGGTCAAGTATTAATTACTTTTATCCATCCTGCTGCTCCAGTTAATCACAATATGGTAAAACGGATGGCAGAAAGAGGAATTATCGGTCTAACACTGGATGGTATTCCTCGTATTAGTAGAGCTCAATCTATGGATGCTTTATCCTCTATGAGTGTTTGTGCTGGTTACAAAGGCATTTTAATGGCAGCGAATGATACGGCAAAGTTTATTCCTATGGTGGGAAGTGCGGTTGGTGTTTTAAAACCATCCACTGTTTTAGTCTTAGGGACTGGTGTAGCTGGCTTACGCGCTGTTGCTACTGCTAAATCATTAGGTGCTGTTGTTTACTCTGCCGATATTCGTCCAGAAGCCAATGAACAAGCTGTATCCTTAGGCGCTAAAATTGTTGAGACAGGAATCCCAACTGAAATTGCGGTTTCTCCTGATGGAAAACATGCTAATAAATTAAGCGAAAAATGGTTACAGGTTGAACGAGAACACTTAAAAGAAGTTATCGCTAAAGCAGACATTATCTTCTGTAGTGCTTTGTTGTTTGGTCATGTTGCACCAATCTTATTGACAGAAGAAATGGTAAAGAGTATGAAGCCAGGTAGTTGTATTGTTGATATCTCTATCGATCAAGGAGGAAACTGTGCGATAACAACTCCAGGAGAACGAGAAATAAAACACGGAGTTATCATCGAGGGAATTAAAAATATCCCAGGACTACTTCCAAGCAGTTCTACTTGGATGTTTGCACAAAACATCTATAACTTATTAAAATACTTAATCAAAGACAATAAGATTGAACTTGACATGAATGATGAAATTACCTCTTCTATTTTAGTAACAAATTTTGCTGGACAAATTGTTCATCAAGGTGCTCTTGAAGCAATGAATCAATAGATTATACAAGGAGACAGTTTTCTGTCTCCTTAAAAATAAAGATAAAGGAAAATAAAACCCATGAATACTACTCAAATTATTTTAGTTGCCGTTTTCATTATCGTTTCCATCATCGGTTACTTATTAATTAACAATGTACCGAGCTTACTTCATACTCCCCTGATGTCAGGAATGAATGCCCTATCAGGAATTACCATTCTTGGGGCTTTGATTTCTACGGCTTTAGCCATCAATTTAAAAACAACAGGAGATGTTATCTTAGGTTATATTTTTGGGGGATTAGCTATCATTTGTGCGATGATTAATGTCGTTGGTGGCTTTGGTGTTACCGATCGTATGTTACGAATGATCGCGAAAAAAAAGCAGAATGGAGATGAACACAAATGAGTCTTTTTCTTGACGTTGTTGTTACTCCTGCTTTTGATGCCTGGATTTATTATGTTATTAGTGGCATCCTTACCTTATTAGTTCTTCTGGGAATCTATTTCATGAGTAAAGTGAAAAGATCTGTTTTAGGGAATCGATTAAGTGCCATCGCAATGTTGTTGGCGATTATCGTTACTTTAATTTACAATCAAATTCTTCCTTATTGGTTTATTTATGTTATGATGGCTATTGGAACTATCGTAGGAATCATCTTCGCTACAAAAATAAAAATGATTGCAATGCCACAACTGGTTGCCTTACTCAATGGTTTAGGAGGAGCTTCCAGTGCTTTTGTTGGTATCTTTGCTTTAATCGGTATTGGTACTGTAAAAGGAATCTTCAGTAACCTCACTTCAGCAATCGCTATCGCTGTTGGTTTTGTTACGTTAATTGGTAGCCTAATCGCTGCTGGAAAGCTTCATCGTATTTTGTCACAAAAACCAATCGTATTCAAATATCATAAGGTTTTTAC
>JAEZSA010000045.1 GCA_023422115.1 Bacillota bacterium
TCCAGTCCTTGTTTCGTAGTAGTAGAAGTAAGAATGATATCATTATCATTGATGATTAGTAACTTTTTAATTAATGATCTTTGTTTTGCTAGCAGAGTTGTTCCTACTTTATCTGCCTTTGTTCCTATCACGACAATTTTTAGTGCTAAGTGGCGAAGATAATTCATCATTAAAATATCGTCCTTAGTGGGACCCACTTTTGTATCAATTAGTAAAAAAACGATTTTCAAATTGGGATTATCCGTCAAATATGCTTCGATGTATTCTCCATATTGCATTCGATTATCGAGACTACGACTTGCATATCCATAACCAGGAACATCAACCAAATAAAACGTTTCATCAATGAAAAAGAAATTAATCGTTTGTGTTTTTCCCGGTTTTGAAGAGGTTCTTGCCAACATTTTACGATTCGATAGAGCATTGATAAAACTACTTTTACCAACATTTGAGCGACCTAAAAAAACAAATTCCATTAAATTGTTTTGATTGGGAAATTGCTTTTTACTAACAGCACTAATGATATACTCGCACTTATCAAACATTGATTTTCTCCTTTTATTATAACTGAACTGTTTTTTTATTTAAGCTGATAAAAATAGTGGTAATTAGAAACCCTATTCCACAAAAGACGTATAAAATTCCTAGTCCAGTTTTTTCGATAATAATTCCACCTAAAGATGCTGCAATGGGAGTTAATCCCATGGAACCAATACTAATCAAACTATTTACTTTTGCTAATTGTTCTTTGTCAACATCTCGATAAATAACAGTTCCAATTGGAACATTGACATTTACCATTACCAATCCGATTAAAAATGAGCAAATTGTTATCAGTGTTAAGTAGGTTTTCAATTGATCTGTCTCGGCATAAATGTAGAAAATAGTGACCATAACTATATAAACCAAACTAAATAGTATTAAATTGTTACGAACAGTCTTGCCATATTTCATCGGTTTCTTACGATTACCAAGAATAATTCCCATAATCAAGGAACCAACAGAAATCGTTGCTCCTAAAATAGAAACCCACATTTCTGGAGTAATAAAGGAAGAGAATAAATAATCTTTTCCTGTTAGATAGACAGTAGCAAAATAAGAAAGACTATTAAAATATGGTGTCAAAAAGAAATTAAGGAAAAGTGCTCCTCCGATTAACGATAAAATTGCTTTTTTGGTTTGCAAATATTTTAAACCAGTAACAAAATCAGTCAATGCGGTTTTAAGGGTCAATTGTTGTTCACTCTTTGTATATTGATAACGAATGAACATTTCCGAAACGCCCGATAATATATAGCAGATACCAATAATAACAAATAACCAATGAATGTTTTCTTTGAATAGACTATACATAATTCCTGCTAGAATCATTCCTACAATTCCTTGGAAACTATGTAAGCTATTAAAGTAAGCATTTGCTTGTAAGAATTGGTCTTCATTAACTAAGAAACGAACCAAACTTCCTGATGCAGGATTGAAAATAGCAGAAATGATATTGAGTAATATACCCATAACAAATATAACAACTAATATCACATTATCATTTTTTGTTTTAGTGAGGAAGTAGATTATGATTGCGGAAGTCGTAATTAGAATACCACGAATATAATCCGTACCATAAACAATTTTCGCTTTGTTTTTACGATCGGCAATAACTCCACCAATTGGCGTAAACACTAAAAAGATAATTCCACATAATCCTAGATAGAATCCTTGAATAGCAGCATTGTTGTTTGTAATAGATAGGATATATAGACTAATTGCAAAACTATAAAATGTTGCTCCAATGTTGGAAACTAGGGTACCAATAAATAGTAACATGTAGTTTTTATTGCGTAAAACACTCTTAGATTGAACTATTTCTTCCATAATCACTCCATATGAAAAAAATCCTTAAGGATTTTTTATAAGATTGTATTCGATAAGCCTTGTTCTGTACCAAGATTGCTCTTGGTGGTAATCATTTATCTCAAAGATAACTTTGCCTTCGTTGAGTTTTATTCCTCATTGAAAGTTCCCCTACCAAAATTTGGGTTTCTAGCTTAAGGGGTTTACCCGTTCCACTTCCTTCGTTTCCGAATTATTCGTCTCTGTGGCACTTTATGAAGTATTGCCATTACAGGGTTAACTTCGCCGTCACTATCTCTAGTGCCCTAATTTATTTTTTCATTAGGCATAAACACTACTGGCATCACAGCCAGTGCTAGCAAGGACTTTCCTAACGATCGAAATCGCTCGATTACCTGAATACTTGATTATTATATCATATTTCTCATTTAGTGTAAATTAATTAATGAAGTTTTTTCAATATTATTCATTCTTATCATTAATAAAAAATTAAAAAAAAGATAGAATTATATTCTATCCTTTGTTTTTTTATTCTTCTTTTTTCTTAAAAGGTCTTTTTTCTCTTGGTCTAAATGGACGAGAGCCAGTTTTTTCATTGTTTTCTTTGTTAGCAAGTTCAGGATTGTTAGCTTTTTCCATTCCTTCTTTAGTACTTAAATCAACGCGCCCTTTTTCATCAATACCAATAACACAAACAATAATTTCATCACCAATTCGTAATACATCTTCTACTTTTGCAATCTTTTCACGAGAAATTTTAGAAATATGAAGTAAGCCTTCACAGCCTTTCCATAATTCAACAAAAGCACCAAATTTTTCAATTCGCACTACTTTACCCGTGTAGAATTTACCTTTTTCTGCTTCTCTTGTTAGATTTTTGATGATTTGTGCTGCTTTATCAATCCACTCTTTTTCATTATGCATAATGAATACACGACCATCTTGTTCGATGTCGATCTTAACATTATTGCAATCCTT
>JAEZSA010000067.1 GCA_023422115.1 Bacillota bacterium
CCAATACGGAACTCAATATTTCTGCTGCTATGGCCATCATTTTTGTAACTGGTTTGGCTCCTATTGCGGGAAGATTTGGAGTTGGCGCTGGTATTATCGCTGGTTTTTTACACTTTTTAATTGTATCGCAAACACTTGATTTTCAAGGTGGATTTGATCTTTATAATAATGGTTTTGCAGCTGGATTTGTTGCTGCGATAACTTCATCATTATTTGAAATTCTAAGCCGTGAAGTGAAAATAAACACTGATTTATATGAAGAAAACAAACTGAAAAATTGATGTTTTTTTATTAAAAAGTGGTATAATAATACAAAAAGCAAAATGCTTTATATGTGGTTTTGGAGTACGTTATATGCAAGAAAAGCGTCAAAAATTAGTCAATAAAATACCAAATTACGATTATTTATTTCGTGATACAAAAAAAGAATCCAGTAAATCTGAAAAGACTGGATTTTTTAAAAAAATATTTAAAAATAACATCGGTAAATTACTTTTAAGTAGTTTTTATTTCATCATTAAAGCTTCTCCTGTATGGATTATGCCAATCATTACTGCTAATGTTATCGATATCATCACAGTAGGCTTCAATGATGCAACATGGAAAAAGTTAGGAGCGAATGCTTTAGTTCTAGCTATTTTACTGATTCAAAATGTACCAATGCATTATTTGTATGCAAGAATTACGGATAGAATGTTGCGTAACAATAGTGCAGGAATTCGTGCAACCGTTGTGAGGAAATTACAGCGACTATCAATAACTTATCATAAAGAAATGGAAAGCGGAAGAATTCAATCGAAATTTTTACGCGATGTAAACAATGTGGATGGTTTGTTTTCTCATCTTCTTAAGGTCATCATTCCAGATATAATTGGAATTACCATTTCGATTGGAATCTCTATTTATAAAAGCGGCATTATCACTCTAATATTCCTTTTTGTTGTCCCATTAAATATCTTGTTAGCACGTGCATTTAAAAAACCAATGGCAACAAATAGTAAAGCATTACGTAGTGAAGCAGAAACAATGTCTTCTCGCTTAACAACCATGCTTGAGATGTTACCCGTAACTAAAGCACATGGTCTAGAACAAGAAGAAATTGTTGGGTTTGAAACAGAAATTAAAAAATTGACTGATGTTGGATTGACTGCTGATAAAACCAATGCTTTTTTTGGATCTTGTGTTTGGGTTTTAAGTAATTCATTGCGTTTCTTATTTTTGTTTTTTTGTGGATACATGGCTTTAATGGGAAAAATATCAATTGGAGATGTTGTTTTATATCAATCACTCTTTGCAACAATCAATGGATATGTAACTTCATTTGTTAATTTTATGCCGTCTCTTACCTCAGGAATGGAATCAGTTCGCTCTATTTCAGAAATTATGATGTCAGAAGATATCGAAGATAATACAGGAAAGGCTAGTTTACTTACCATCCAGGGAGAAGTAGAATTCAAAGATGTATCATATCACTACCCCGATGGAGATGTAGATGTGATTAATCACTTAAATCTAAAGGTTTCTCCTGGGGAATGTATTGCGGTTGTTGGACCTTCTGGTTCTGGAAAATCAACCATTATGAACATGATTATCGGTTTCTTAAAACCAACCATTGGCGAATTGCTGATTGATGGTAATTCTATCAATGACATTTCTTTAAGCGACTATCGACACAATATTTCTGTTGTCCCTCAAAACAGTATTTTGTTTTCTGGATCAATCAAACAAAATATTACGTATGGTTTGGGGAATTATTCCGAAGAAGAATTTCAAAAAGTATTAGAAATGGCCAACATCAATGAATTTCTTAGCGATCTTCCCAATGGAGTAGATACCAATATTGGTGAACATGGGGGAAAATTATCGGGTGGTCAAAAACAAAGGTTAACAATTGCCCGAGCTTTGATTCGTAATCCAAGAATTTTAATTCTCGATGAAGCAACAAGTGCGTTGGATAATATCTCAGAATATCATGTACAAAAGGCGATTTCTTCCTTGATTAAAGACCGAACCACATTTATTGTTGCTCATCGTTTATCAACCATTCGTAATGCTGATCGAATTTTAGTAATGGATAATGGTACCTGTGTCGAAATGGGAACCTATGAAGAGTTAATTGCTAAGAAGGGAAAGTTTTATCAGTTAAAGAATATGAATGATATTACCTATAAAGTTGCAGAAGAAGCCCTAAAATAAAAAGTAAGAGAAAATCTCTTACTTTTTTATTTGATATTTGGCGATAATTACTAAATCTTCTTCACTTTTTTGATCGATTAAGGTTCGATTGAACGAATAATCTTTGCTTTCCAATGCAATATCAAGAAAACAAAGGACAATTCCTAAATCAATACTATTAAAATAACGCAACTTGGATTTTGGAATAATGGATCGAACATTTGGATTTCGATATATCGTAATCTGATCAGCTGAACTGACAAAACGCCAAGATTGTGTATTACAAGCACTCGGTGCTAAACGAACAATGTTTTTTACTTCTTCTTCAAAATCACCATCCCAAATTTCAGCTACTGGTTTTCGGTTAAATTCGGTTATTTTTTTACGAAAAACTAGAGGATTGGTAGAACCGAATGCAAGCATAATGATGAACTTCATTTCCTGATAGGTTTTCCTTTTAGTATGTGCCATTCCATACCAACAAACACCTATATTTTGTGTTTCAAGATATAAATCGATTTGTTCTAAGATATAACCAGCATTTAATAAAGCGAATGGTTTTTCTTCACTATAAAATAATAAACAATATTCTCCGAATTTAGCGGTGGTTTCTTCTCGCTTGACTATCTCTAAATGGATTTTAATATCAGGATCCAAAGGATGTATTTGATCAAAATATGTGATGATATGATTCAACTGTTCAGCACTTAGCGGTTGATTCTTATCGTATTTTCTAATTGATTTTCGTTTGTAAATGGTATTAAGCAACTCTTTCATCTCTTATTCCTCCTATTTCTTATTGTATCATAAAAAAAAGGTAAAATAGAAAAGTATTTAATAATTGTATGCCAAATACTTGAACAAATCGCTTTTTACTAAGAGAAAGAAGCAGGAATTTACAAAACATTTACAATACCTGTATGATTGTAATTGATATGAGACTAAATGATTTAAAAAAGAAGAAAAGATTAAAGGGGTTTTAGGGGGAATGTGTCCCCCTAGAATGAAGGCAGTTGAAAAATTATTTACAAGACAAATAGTTAATCCTATTATTGGCGATTAAATGTTCTCTAGTTTGA
>JAEZSA010000103.1 GCA_023422115.1 Bacillota bacterium
AGAATATGAAGTAGAATTAACAGATGCCACGGATAAAACACTAGAAATCAATATTGCTCCAACAATCGCTAATGGCCATGATTTCAATAATCTTTATGCTTACATAACTGGTGGAATTGAAGAAAAAGTAACGAATGGAAAAGTATCTTTTAGTGATTTGCAAGCTAATTCTACCTATAATTGCCGTTTTTACTATAAAATTGGAGATATTGAAGTTGATTTACCAGATACCTATACGTTTGTAACGACGGTGACACCGCATACTTTTTTAAGGGTCGAGGTAAATGATGGGGGAGAAAATTACAATTTTGAAGTCAAATTTCGTGATCGCGATGGAGAGACCAATTTATTAACAGCTACTCTTCGTATTAATGGTAAAAATTATCAATTCGTGGCAGGTAAAATATCATTGAGTAAAGTAGAGATTGGAACGATTTCAGAACTATCAATCGAGTATATTTGTACAAATTCATTGGGAATAAAAACCATTATTATAAAAAATCCAGATAGTATATCACTTCGCTTTATTGATGAAATGCTCAATAAAAAAAGTAGTTTTATCAATCATCTATTTCAATAATTATAACCGACCTTCATTAATTAGATAGTGAAGGTTTTTCTTTATTTTATCGATATAAAATGATATAATCATAGAGTAAAAAATAGTATTTAGAAGGGTATTATATGAAAAATTGGAAAAGACTATGTAGTATATCATTTATTATTTTATTTTTGTTTATACTGATTGCTCCTTTAAACGTTCAAGCACTTACGGCAGGAAAAGCAACTTATAACGAAAGTCAAATGTTGGATCGTACTAATCTTGGGTATGGAGTTTCTTATTATAAAAGTATCGGAAGAACGTCATCTACAGTTAGAAGTGGTGAATTCAATCAAACAGTTTATTATTTGAATACTCCAGCAACGGATGGAGTAAGAGTTGTATCTTGGGCAAAATTTGAAGACAATGAATGGGTTAAAGCTACAGTGAAAGATTTTGCTTTAGATTTTGAAGAAAAAAACCCTGGTTGGAAAGTAATCGCTGGAGTAAATGGTGACTTTTTTGATATTAATGGAACGGGTAATTTTCCATTCCAAACAAGTAGTGGAGTAGCCTATGATGGGAACTTCTATAAAACTGGCGGTGGTTATACCATTGGCATTAAAAATGATGGCTCTGAAGATTCTCTTGTTTGGGGTTATAATCCAAGTGAAACGGGATTTATTTTAGATGTTTTTGGTGAAAATAATGAAATCATTGCTTCTTTTCCTATTAATAAGAATAATGTAGAACCAGGTGCTAATGAAACATCGGTTTACTATGGAACATATAATAGTTTACAAGCATATACAGAAGTTAAATTGAATTTAAGTACAGTATTAGCAAAATACTATATCGAAGCAGCAGAACTAGCGTTACCCAATTCAACAAATGATTTTTATGGATTGGGTGTTATCTCTTCTCTTAATCCACAAACAATTGAAAAAGGACAGTTTGCTATTATAACCAATAATCAAGCAGTTGCTGATAGTTTAGCAATAGGGAAAGAAATCCGAGTTCAAAAAAAATGGACAGGAGAATATGCTAATATTAAGTATGCAACAGGTGCAGGAACTGCATTATTACTAGATGGAGTAGTTCCTAGCGATGTGAACTCAGCCGACTCCAGAATGAGTTCAGCTAATCCTCGTACCGCTATTGGTAGAAAAGCAGATGGAAGTATTGTCATGGCTGTTGTGGATGGTCGATTGAATCCATCAATAGCAGCTGGCGTTTATGGTGATGAACTTGCTGTCATCATGGCTCATGCTGGTTGTGTTGAAGCCTATAATCTTGATGGGGGAGGCTCTTCAACAATAGTCCTTCGTGATGAGGATACCTTAAAGACAGTCAATGTCCCTTCTGATGGTTTTGAGCGTCGGGATTCTAATGCCCTCCTTGTAGTGACAAGAGAACCAGAAGTTCAGATACAAATGATAGATGCAACTGATAAAACAATCAATCTTGATGTTTCTGTTCTAGATCAAAAAGAGCATCGATATGATGCGCTATATGCTAGTATGAATGGTGAAGATGTTGAAGTTGTCAATGAGAAAGTTACATTCAGTGGACTTCAGGCAAACACCGAATATACTTGCAAACTTTTCTATAAACTAGGAAACCGAAAAATCGAATTTTTGAATACCTATAAATTTACAACTACAGTGACTCCTCATAGTTTCTTCCGTGTGGAAATCACAAAAACAACAGATAGTTATACATTTGAGGCAAAATATCGTGATCGTGATGGGGAAACAAACCTACCAACAGCTGATTTAATCATTAATAATATCAAATATCAATTAACAGAGGGAAAATTATCATTACCTATCTCTACGATTTCTTCTTTGGAAACAATAACATTACAATACCAAGTAAGTAATTCACTGGGAACAAAGTTGATTACGATTCCAAATCCGGATAGCATTTCTCTTCGCTTCCTTGATGAATTTTTAACAAATTATAGTAAAAATATAAAATTATTGTTCAAGTAAAGTTAAAATCCCTCAAAAGGGATTTTACTTGTTTATAAAGCATAAATATAGTATAATAATTATATGTGAGGGTGACATATGGAACCACAAAAACTACAAACAAATTTCATTAAACTTATGAATAAAAAAAAACCATGGCAAGATTATCCTCGCCCTCAATTAAAAAGAGATTCTTATTTGAATTTAAATGGGGCATGGGATTATATTATCACTGAAAACACAGCACTTCCTTCTGAATATAAGGGAAAAATCTTGGTTCCTTTTCCACTAGAATCGAGTTTATCTGGTGTAGAAACTAAATTACAAGAAAATGAGTATTTGTTTTATCGTACTAGTTTTCATCTTGCTCCAGGATTTAAAAAAGACATAGTTTTCCTTCATTTTGGAGCAGTTGATCAAGAAACAGTAGTTTATCTTAACAAGATTGAAGTAGGTCGCCATGTTGGGGGATATCTTCCTTTTTCATTTGACATCACTCGATTTTTGCATTCAGAAAATGAATTGATTGTTCGGGTAAAAGATGCTTTAGATCAAAAGTATCCTTATGGGAAACAAAGTAAGAAACCGGGTGGAATCTGGTATACACCTATTTCAGGAATTTGGCAAACCGTATGGTTAGAAAGTGTTAGTAAAGACTACATCAAAGAACTGAAGATTACTCCTAATATCGATGAGAACAATGTTACTATTGCTTGTAAAACAGAATCAGATGTCATTACAATTAAGATTCTTGATGATAATCAACTGATATATCAAGAAAAAACAAGCGAGAAATTAGTAACAATTTCCTTATCAGAAGTAAAATTATGGACACCTGATAATCCACATTTATAT
>JAEZSA010000019.1 GCA_023422115.1 Bacillota bacterium
CCCGAATACTCTTCACAAATTATTGCAGTTGTATTATGTGCTACATTATTCTATGAACTAGTAGGACCAGTAGTTACTAAATTTGCTTTGAAGAAGGCAGGAGATATCTCTCAAGAAACTCCAAAGATCGAAGGAAATAAAGCTTAAAAGAATAGAACAAATTATTCAAAAAAATAAAAAAAGAGCCTAATATTAGGCTTTTTTTGTTTGTTTGAAAGAAGAAACAGATGCTTTATAATTTACTTTTTTCTTGTTATAATTACAGTAACGTGTAAGAAATGTCTCCGAAAGAAAAGGAGAAAAAGATGAAAAAAATTATATTGATGATACTAGGAGTCATATTAATAATGATGATACCTTACCAAGTGCAAGCAGATAATTCTCTTCCTAATTGGGAATTTCTTCCCAATGGCTATAATTATCTTGAAAATGAAAATTTTTATTACACAGATGGGAATCCAATTAATTATGGTACAGTTACCTGTTTAAATTATATTCGGATTAAACCAGGAGTTCCCTATATGTTAACGATTTTTGCTTATCAAGAAGCAGAAATATTAGCAGTAAGAACTAAAGCATATGATGCAAACAAACAAATGATTAGTATTCTACAATCTACAGCATATAACGAAGGAGAAAATAAATATTATCAGTTTACCCCACCAAGCAATGCAAAATACATTGATTTGGAATTTGATGTTAGAGAAGATTTTGGAGCTAATTTAGGATTGTATGATGTAGAAAACAATTATTCTTTGATTGAAGCAATGGATTATGATACATATATTAATCTGTCAGCACTTCAGCTACAATATCAAGGTCCCTTTTTAGATTATAGTCCTATTATCAGTAACAATCATGGAATTTATATTACAAATTGTGATAATCCAGTTAGCATGGCAACCATTACTTCTGCAATTAAAGCAATGGATGATAATGATGGTGATATCACATCGCAGATTACAATAACTAAAAATGAGTATGCAGCCAATATGAATACTATAGGACAGTATGAAATTATCTATTCGGTTATAGATAGCAATAACAATATTGCTAATCTATCTGTTTTTATCTGGGTAAGAGATACAGCATCTCCGGTGATTAGTGGTGAAAACAATTATATTACCAATCAATATACTCCCCTATCCATTCCTGATATTCAAGAAGAATTAAGTGCCAGTGATAATTATGATGGAAATTTAACTGCTGCAATTACGATTAAATCGAATAATTATACAGATAACACAACAACACCAGGAACATACGCAATTGTATTTACAGTTGAAGATAGTTCCCATAATCAATGCGATTATCCAATCACGATTACTGTTAATTATGAAGACAATACTCCACCAGTCTTTAACGGAACATTTAATTATGAAATAGCAAATAATCAGAAATTAACACTTCAAGATATTCTCGCAAATATTGTTGTTGAAGATAATGATGATGGAATTATTACGAATCGTGTGACAGTAGAATATGATTATTATTCTCATGCACCAACGCGCGTAGGAACCTTTAAAATAGGATTAATTGTCAATGATAATCGAATGAATACAGCTAAAAAAGAGATTACAATTGTAGTAAAAGATAAAACAAGTCCTATATTTATGATTGATACTCAAATTATTAATATTGATATTAGCAATAACAATATGGAAATCAGCGATTTTGTTGAATTCCTTGAACGAACTCAAACTGTTAAGCAAAATCTAAGTTACAGCGTTATTGAGGATGAATATAGTGAAAATAAAAATACCCCTGGAACATACAAAGTAGTTTTGGATGTTGAAGGAGAAGAGTTAGAATTACAAGTGAACGTATTTGAAAACCTAGATCAAGAATTAGTTGAAACTAGTTTTTTTGATTTAGTTATCGACTTTTTCATTAATTTGTGGAGCAAGGTTACTAGTTTCTTTAAGAGAATTTTTTAATTCTCTTTTTTCTTTTCTCGAAAGAGGAATAGGATCATATCCTCCTTTGGAAAGAGGATTACATCGTAATATCCGCCATGTGGTCAACAAAGAAGCCTTGAAAAAATTGAATTTTTGATAAACACCAATGGCATAATTCGAACATGTTGGGTGGAAACGACACCATTTACGACTATCTTCTGTTTTTGATTCCTGATATTTTTTTATTAGTTTGATGATTAATTTATTCATAGACTTTCCTCTCTTCTATTATATCAAGTTTTTCACAAAAAAAGCAAAGAAAATCTTTTACTTGAAAATAAAAGTAAATTATGGTAATATATTACATGGAAAAAGAAGAGGTAGTGTAATGAAAATTGTTGTTGTTAGTGATAATCATCGCGACTTGACACTATTAAAAAGAATCGTCGATCTTCATCCTAATGCAGATCTTTTTTTACATGCCGGTGATAGTGGCCTTGATGAAATAGAGTTACAACCCTTCTTATCAGTAAGAGGAAATCAAGATTTCTTAATAAAGAATGATTATCGTATTCTTGATACCGACTTAGGTAGAATTTTTTTATTTCATGGCCATCGTTCTTTTTTATGGCCTAATAGACTTGCAGCTTTAGCAAAGAAAAATAACTGTCAAGTAATTATTCATGGACATACTCATGTTCCTTCCTATCAAATAGTCAATGGAATTCATATATTATGCCCTGGATCGCTGGCTTACCCTCGTTCTAGTAGAGGAACAACCTATGCTGTTATTACAATGACTAATGAAAAAAATATAAAATTTGAGATATTGGATATATAGAGGACACCATGAACTTTGAAAAAATAGATTTATATTATGATTTACTCGATCGTGCAGCAATGATTATTTATGAAGATATCCACCTTGATTATTTTGAGTCATTCTTAAGAGTCAGTAATGATATTAATTATCAATTTGATGATGCATTATTGTCAGAAGAAGCGATTAAAAAATTAGAAGAAATCTACGAAGTAATTTCACTAGAAACCTTTTATAATGAGGAAATTAGATTGGCGTTGGAGTTGTTGATTATTAAATCTTTTAAACATATTAACTTTCCTTTAGATTTAATGACACCAGATACAATCAATTATCTACTGGCAATGATTATCAAAACAAAATACCCTACTCAAGATATTGCGATTTTAGATACTTGTCTAGGAACAGCAAATACACTAAATGCGATTAGTAATCATTTAGATTGTGAAATACATTTAGCAGGAATTGAAAAAAATGAAACAATGGTTAAGTTGGCTGTTGCTGTTTCTAATTTACAAAGCAATCAAGTGAACATCTATTATCAAGATGCATTAGCTCAGGTTCCTTTTCGTGGTGAAGTAGTGATTGGTGATTTAGAAAACTACAATTACGATGGTGAAGCAAAACTAGAATTATACCAGCAGGGAATTCGTTATTTTCCTTATTTGGTTATTGAAGCAAGACTTGAGAATATTATAAAAGATGGATACTTTTTTTATGTCATCGATAATGACTTTTTCAGCAAGCCAGGAAATGAAACATTCCGCAATTTTTTAATTGATAAGGCTACTTTAGTTGGTTTAATTGTGTTACCAGACAATTTAGTGCAAGAAGGACACGCTGGTAAAAGTATTCTAATTGGTAAAAAAGCTGTTTTGGAAAATTATAATATGATGGTTTTACGATTAGAAAACTTTGCCAAAGAAAACACAGAAAAATTATTTAATGAAATAAAAGATATGATGGAACAAATTTAGGAGGAAAAGACATGAAAAAAATAATGGCAGTTAATGCAGGAAGTTCATCACTAAAATTTCAATTATTGGAAATGCCCAATGAAGTAATTATAACAGAAGGAATTGTTGAAAGAATAGGCTTAAAAGATGCTTATTATACCATTAAATTTAATGGCGAAAAAGAAAAGACAATACTGCCAATCAAGAACCACGCTGAAGCAGTAAAAAAGGTATTGGATGATTTAGTAGAACGCCAAGTTGTAAAAGATTTGAATGAAATTAGTGGTGTTGGTCATCGAGTTGTCCAAGGTGGTTGGTATTTCCAAGATTCCG
>JAEZSA010000096.1 GCA_023422115.1 Bacillota bacterium
GAGGTAACCTTTGCCTATAATCTTACCAAAGAGGATGAAAAGATTGATTTTACTCAATCAGCACGTCAGGTATTTAATCAAATTAGAGGATTGTCATCCAATCCAGGTGGTTATTTCATTATTGATAATCAATTAATAAAGGTGTATAATAGTGTAGTAAGTAGTAGGTATCATCAATGTGATAGTGGTGTTATTTTAGCTATTGATAAGCAAAGTTTTGATATTAGTTGTGGTGAGAATACTAGTATTTCAATTCTTGAAATACAATTACCATCTAAGAATAGAATGAGTGCTCGCGATTTTATTAACGGGCAAGGAAGAAAGATGTTACAAATCAATAAAAGAGTAGGAGAATAACCATGAAAGAAAAAATTTATTTTTCTCGTGATGAAATGTTTGAAATGAATCGGGATTTATTATTAGAACGTGGTGTTACAATTGAAGATATTGCAGCGATTGCTTTTCGCCAACAGTCCAAATACAATCCCAATATTTGTATGAAGACTTGTATTGAGAGTGTTGAAAAGATTTTATCTTATCGGGATATCTTTCATATTGTACAATTAAGTGTTGAAATTGATCGCTTGTGTGAAGAAGGAAAACTTCGTTCTCCAATGCAAGAGATTATTCGTGCTGATTTAGGTATGTTTGGAATTGATGAGATTTTTGGTTTGAATATTGCTGCCATGTATGGAGTGATTGGTCAAACGAACTTTGGTGATATTGATGTCAATAAACCAGGAATTGTAAAAGAATTAAATGATCATGGAAAAGGAACAAACGAGCGCTGCCATACTTTCTTAGATGATGTGGTTGGAGCTTTGGCTGCTGCTGCTTCAACAAGAGTAGCACAAATTTCCAGTGAGGAAACAGCGAAAAAAGATCCTCATTATGAGCCGATTAAATTTGATTTATAAAGGTGAGATAGCTATGGAACAAAAAAAGTTAACCAAAGGAAAATTACTAAATGTCTTTGGAAATCTAGATGATGTGGGTTATGCTACATCGCTTGTCCGTGATTATGCAAGAGACGAAATTAAAGCGGGAAAAATGCGAATTAAAGAATGGGATTACTATTTTATCGGTAATAATTTTTATGGAATAGCACTAACCATTGCTGACAATTCTTATATGGGAATGGGGAGTATCTCTGTCCTAGATTTCCGTGATGGTTTTTGGAAAACAAAAAGTGCTATGACATTCTTCCCCATGGGAAAGACAAACCTACCAGCCTCTTCTACTATTGGAGACTGTCATTTTAAAAAAGGAAATATGGAAATCTCCTTTTTTAATGATGGTACAAAGAGAAGGTTGCTAGCAAAAATGAAAAATTACTTACCAGGACAAGATTTTAATTGTGATATTATTTTAAAAGACGAACCAGAAGATTCGATGGTCATTGCCACTCCTTTCTTTAAGAAAAAGCATTTTTATTACAATCAAAAGATTAATTGCCTAAAAGCGGATGGTCAAGCATCCTTAGGAGATAAGATATATAATTTTAAAACAGATGATTCTTTTGGTGTTTTAGATTGGGGCCGTGGTGTTTGGACTTACAAAAATACTTGGTACTGGGCTTCACTATCGGGGAAAGTTAATGGTGTTCCTATTGGTTTTAATTTAGGATATGGTTTTGGCGATACGAAAAATGCAACTGAAAATATGATTTTCTTTGATGGAAAAGCATACAAAACGGAGCAAGTTACCTTTAGAATCCCAACGGATGCACAAGGAAAAGAAATATTTATGAATGAATGGCAATTTACATCTAGTGATAAGAGGGTAGAATTGAAATTCAAGCCTATCCTTGATCGTCATGATGATACCAATCTATTGGTTTTAAAATCATTACAGCATCAAGTATTTGGTCGTTTCTCAGGAACATTAATTTGTGGGGAGAAAACAATTATTATTAAGAACATGTTAGGCTTCGCAGAAAAAGTTCATAATTGTTGGTAAAACTCTAGTCTTCTAGAGTTTTTTATTTTCAAATAAAAAAATAGAGAAGATCTCTATTTTTCATGGTTTGCAATCAGTACTTTTGTTCTTTTTTGCCATAACCCTTTCATTGGCAACTGTCCTGTTTTAACTTTATCGATGATTTCTTGATATTCATCGAGGAATGATTGCTCTAATTGCATAGCTTCTTCGGATAGGCGATAAAATTTTTGGGGCGTGGCATTTTCTGCTCGTAGGGCAGCTTCCTTCTCAAATAAATTGTTTTGAATGTGATTACGCTTGATTAGATAAACTTCTTCATCAACATATCCAGCATAGATTGCTCTAAGTAAATATTCATATCGTAGCCAATAAGCAAGGGATTTTTCTTCATCAACAAATAAAGGAGCAACCAAGTTACCAAAGTAAGTGGGCTTATAAATCGATAAACAAGGAGTAGAAGAACCAGTCAACCAAATGGTTGGCATTTTTTCTTTGATATCTACCACCATGCTTCCTGTTGTGTGGTCACCAAGAAGAGATTGATGCATACAAATGCTACCAACACTTCCTTTGGCATATAAATTATCTTTTTTAGTATGGTGGCTTTGTAAGATAGTAATCATTTTTTCTGGATTCAATTCTTGCTCTAGCAATGCTTTTCCGGAACACTCTCGAAGCTTACTTTGAGAGAAAAAGGTAAAAAGAAAATCACTGTTTCTTTGCTTGAATTTTTCCTCAGTAATAGATAGTCGATTACTAATATTGCCAGTTGCTTCTAGAATCTTTACTTTGTATTCTTTCCCCACTGTTTCTAAGATAACTGCTTCTTCTGGATCTGCAATTAAATAAGAATTATCGTAATAAAATTGTTTGTCATATCCACAATTACCACCTTGACCATATTCCTCCAGTAAAGAAGTAATGACAGTAATCGCTTCTTTTGTTGATTTTGATCTTTCTAGTGCCAAGCGTAAGAAATCCATGCCAATGAGGGAAGGTCTTTTGTTTTTCTTTTTGGTAAAGACAGCTTCGTTCCCAATCACAACATGGTGTTCGTTCATTCCCATTTCTGCACCCCATATCCAACTGGGTTTTACTAAAACGTTCGCATAGGTATGTTTTACTTGTGGAATATCGATATAAGTACATTTTAAAAGCTGGTTTTCATGATCGCATGCTTTATTAAAGAGAACAAGATTTGGTTCATTGGCACTACGATCACTATTCTTTCCAAATAGAGTAAATCGTTTATTTTTTTGATATAAAGTATCGCACATAATAAAACCTCCATGAACTTATTATATACCAAATAAAAATATAAATATAGTGAAAAAAATATTGTATAATTAGATGATTAAAAGATATAATAAATTATATAGAAAGTAGAGATTTTAAAATGAAATTAGTCATTACGGGTTATGAACAAGAACAACCTACTTTAGGATATTACACACTTGATGAGGATTTTCATGCACGAATAACAGTTCAAAAAGAATTATCGTTTCCTAGTTTTATTATTAACAATAATTCTATGCTATTTACCTTTCAAAAAGAACAAGAAACGTCATTATTATCGTTGGTTGTTGAAGGGGATGAAGTATTTGAAAAAGACCATATGGCGATTCCGGGAGGGAAACCGACTCATCTGGTTTATTCTGATAAACAACAAGCATTGTTTGGGTGTAGCTATGCAGACGGTACTTTTTTTAGTGCAAAGTGTATAGAAGGAAAGTTTATAGAATTGTTGACTTATCAAAAGCAAATACAACAGAATATTAAAAGCTATTGCCATTGTGTTTTACTCAATCGACAAGAAGATCGATTAGCTATCATTAATATTGCAACAGACCAAGTATTCTTCTACAGTATAAATAAGGGAGTACTGATTGAAGAAAATAAATTAAAACTTCCAGTTGGTGTAGGTCCGCGTCATGGTATTTACAATCAAGATTGTTCTTTACTTTATCTTGTTACAGAATATTCTAATGAGGTGTATGTTGTTAGAATGTCTGATTTTACCATCATCCAAAGAATATCCACCATTCCTAACTATTATGAGACAAATTATGGAGCAACATTAGTGTTTTCAAAAGATTATTTACATCTCTATGCAAGTAATCGAGGAGAAGATTCAATTGCAAAATATACTGTAACATCCAACGGATTATTGAAATACGATCATAGCTTTTCTTGTGGAGGAAAGCACCCTCGCCATATGATTTTATCAAAGGATGGAAAATATATTATTTCGTGCAATAAAAATAACAATCAAGTGGCTATCATTGATTTACAAACAGAAGAAGTGATTGCTAGCATTCCGTTTTTGTCTCCATCTGGAGTTGTTGAATTATAAAAAGCAATCAAGAAGCTTCGACACTTTATGTGATTTTGTCACAAAAAACTAAAAATTTTTAAACAAATTAGCACTAACCACTTGACAGTGCTAATTTTTATGTTATAATATAATTAGCACTTGAGATAGAAGAGTGCTAGAAAGAATATGAGGTGAATACGATGAGCAATTATTTAAGAAGAAGAAATGATTTAGGATTTTTTGGTGACAGTTTTCTACGCGATTTCTTTGACTATTCTCCATTGAATAGAGGATCCGTTGATTTAATGAAAACTGATGTAATTGAGAAGGAAAATGGCTATGAAATTAAAGTTGATATGCCAGGTTACACGAAAGACAATATTAAAATCAGTCTAGAAAAGGGATATTTAACAATTGAAGGCCATTTTGAAAAGACAGAAGAAACGCCAGAAGAAGAAGAGAAAAAAGAAAAATATCTTCGTCGTGAACGCTTCTGCGGTTCTATTACTCGCAGTTACTATTTGGGTGAAGAAATTACTGATGAAAACATCAAAGCAAACTTTACTGATGGTGTTTTAAATGTAATGGTACAAAAGGTTGATCCTACAAAACTAGAGACTAAAAAATATATTTCTATTGCATAAAAAATAAAGTTTTGTAAGAAATATTAAAACCTTAGCATGATTTGATAAAAAAACAAGACCTCCATGAGTCTCAAATGAGATGGAGGTCTTTTTATTTCTATCGATGATTCACGAAATCGGCGAATTTATTAAAGATAATTTCACTAGGAGCAGTTCCTTGAAGCCTTTCAGGATGCCATTGAATACCAATGATTGGCAAGAAATCATGAACGAAAGCTTCAATTGTACCATCTTTGTGCCAAGCAATCGCAGTCGTATTTGGAGCAAGTGCTTTAATCGCTTGATGATGATAACTATTGGTAATGATATTAGGTTCAAAAGTTAATAATCTATTTTTAATTGTATGAATCTCATGACCATCTTCAAGATTTCGATGATCATCTCCAATATCTTGGAATAGAGACCCACCTAAAAATACATTGATTGTTTGATGACCGCGGCAAATACCAAGTAGTGGTAATTTGTTTTTCTGAGCGTAATGAACCACTTGTTGGTCCACTTTGTCAAGTTGAGGTTTTACTCCTCTAGAGGAACCTTCATTGATTTCATTAAAATGTATGGGATCGACATCGCTACCACCAGTAATTAAGAAACCATCACATAATTCTAATACATCTTCTAATTGAGGATTATCCAATGTTAACATGATAACATTAAAGTTTCGTTTTATTAGTGCTGATAAATAAAATTCATTTACAAATTGTTTTACAGTATCTCCTTCAGTTAGCAATCGTGGAGTTACACCGATTAATTTTTTCTTCATATTATTCTTCCTTTTTGCTTTATCATTTTACAATATTTCAAATAATATTGCAATAAAATTGATTTATATTTCACAATAACATATAATACTAATGAGGTGATATCGATGAATATCAAGAAACCCGATTGGAATGATTCATTAATTAACGTTATTTCATCACTATTAAACAAGTTCGGTGGTCACAGCACCTATCAAACAAATTCTTTGGTAGATCAAGCTCTAGCAAAGAACTACAAGAATGTTGTTTTACTACTGCTTGATGGATTGGGACATGAAAACTTACATGAATTAAGCCCACAGGGAATTTTATCACATCACCAAAAAGCGATCATCTCTTCTACGTTTCCTTCTACAACAGTAGCAGCAACTACAACTATTGAATCGGGAATCTCCCCTTTAGAACATGGTTGGCTGGGATGGAGTTTATATTTTAAAGAAATTGATAGTGCGATTGATATTTTTCCTTATCGCGATAGTATTACCAAAGAACCTGTTACAATGACAAATTTTAATGGGAAAGAGATTCTAAAATATGAAACAATCTATCAAAAAATAAATTGTGCAATGAAAGGTAGCGTTGTATCTTATTCTTTTCATCCAGATAAAATCTCTCATCAAGCGGAAGGATGTAATAATATCCAATATAGTGATGTAAAAGACATGTTTTTTAGAATAAAAGAACTTTGTCATCAAGAGGGATTGAAATATATTTATGCTTATTGTGCAAATCCTGATTATGATATGCACGAATTTGGTTCCAAAGCGATAGAAATCCAAAAAGATGTACTTGATATTGAAAGTGAACTAGAAACATTGGTTCAGGATCTTACCGATACTTTAATTATTGTTCTTGCGGATCATGGACATATTGATGTAGATTGGATTTACTTGACAGAAATTCCAGGCATGAAAGAATGTTTGGCAAAATTTCCTACTATTGAAGGAAGAGCAAAGAATATTGCCCTTGTTCAAGGAAAAGAAGAAAAATTCTTGGAACTATATCACCAATACCTCGCACAAGACTTTATGCTTTTAAGCAAAGAAGAAGCAATCAAAGAACACTATTTCGGTTATGGGATAAAACATAGCAAAGTGGATGATTTTATTGATGACTATTTATTGGTAGCTACTGGTAATAAAGCATTGGGATTTGAATCCCTAAAAGAAGGAGATTTTATCATGAAGTCCACACATGCAGGACTGACTACAAGAGAAATGATGGTACCTTTAATTATAATCGAAAAGGAGAAAAAATAAAATGAATAAACAAGTGAAAAACAATGTTACCTGGGTTGGAAAAATTGATTGGGAATTAAGAAAATTTCATGGCGATGAATTATCGACACAAAGAGGATCATCCTATAATTCTTATTTAATAAAAGAAGAAAAAACAGTATTAATTGATACAGTATGGTTGCCTTATGCAAAAGAGTTT
>JAEZSA010000186.1 GCA_023422115.1 Bacillota bacterium
AGGAATATCTTCACTGCTTTCTACCAATCCATGAAATAATAGATTATCCGTCACGATAATTCCATGATTCGATAATAACGGAGAAAAACGAGTAAAAAATTTTTGATACTGTGCTTTCGCAGCATCAATAAAAATCAAATCGTAATTTCCTGCTAATTCCTTAAGCTTACATTCTAAAGCATCTTGATGAATCACAGTAATTTGATCCGATAATCCTGCTTCTTTAATATTTTCTCGTGCTTGAAGAACAAATGTTTCATCTCGTTCTATTGTCTCCACTTTCATATCACAATCAAGAAGAGCCATATGAATGGCACTAAAGCCAATCGCTGTTCCAATTTCTAATATGCGCTTACTTTGATGTAAACGAATTAAAAATAATAAAAAGACCAATCCTTCATCGCTTATGATTGGTACTTTATGTTCTATGGCATCATTACGCATTTTCGTGATGATTGCACTACATGGCAAATAATTTAATTCTTGAAAATACTTGTTCATAACTTCACCTAACATAGTATTAAAACTATAATACTAAATGGTATTACAGTTTATTACTTTATTATTATACGATAAAAACAAATTTTCTTCAAGGAATTTAAGCCATTTTATTTGCATTATATAAGACTGCTTCTTTATATCGACTTAATTTACATAAAATATCGGTGTATTCTTCTTGATAGGTTTGATTATAAAATTCATTAAAGTAATTATAACTATAAGGTATCACATCGTATTTTAGATATTCCAAAAGGTCATAGGTTTTTGTCACTGTGAATTTGATTTCTAAAAACTTGATGAATTTATGATGTATCGTGTCGGTGGATGTATAAGTTACTTGATTTTTTAATTGGAGAAATTCGTTTTGATACTCTTCACTACGAAGTTTATAAGCACAATATCCCAACATCGCGAGAAATCTTGCTTGATCAGTAAAAGAATATTCTTTTATTTCTTCATAAACAATTTTGTATTCTTTGGCAATTAAAAGTACCAAATATTTATAATACATAATATCAATATCACAGATAGTCGATAATGATTCAAAACTGATTCGCTTTGCCGCTTTTGCACTAATTTCTGGATAATCTTTACCGCGAAAGGAATGATGTATCAATTCAATTAAAATTTGACGTTTGGATGGATAACCAATAAAGTACTCTTTTTTTAGTAATTCTATGGCTCGTAACATTCTTGGGTAATGTTTCATTTGATAAGCAATACAAACCCGTTGCTCATAACTCAATGCCTTAATTCTTGGGTTAAGTATATTAATGAGTTCTAAACAGCAGGTATATTTATAAGCTTCTAGAATTTGATAGGTATTAGAGTAATAAGCACAGACCAAGAAAATCAAAAGGATTCCTTGTCCTTCAGTTAAAGATTTTTTAATTTCATCGAGAATAGCAATTTCTTCTTTGAATTTGTCATATTCTTTATTGATTAAATAATAGAAGCAGTTGCATAAGTACACATTCGCATTATTTACTTTCCAGTTTAATCCACGATAATAATCATTGATTTTTTCATAATCACATAAAAAATAAGCTTCAATAATAGTGTTTAATTCTTCCTCTGCTTCACTATCAATTAGATTTTTGTAGTCGATATTGACTCTTTCAAATAAGGAATTGACATAGTCTTCTGCTGGTACAATATCTTGATTTTCCAGTTTACACAAATAACTGACACTACAAATCCCCTTCGCCATTTCTTCTAGTGTCATATTGTGTTTAATTCGCTCCGCTTTAATTACTTGTGAATACTGATGCCCCTTTTGATGATATACTCCCCTGACAATATCATCGGTAAATTTCCTCAGTTTTGTAATCATTATTTCCTCCTCGATTTATTTTACTAGGTCGTATTTTAGCATACCCATTTTATGATAAACAATTATTAATTTTTGAGAAAAAGGCATCCTTTTTACATCTACTCTTAGGCTACTTATCTTTTTCAAAGCCATTTTTTAACCTCTTAAACAACAAATATTTCCATTTTCTTTTTAGAAAAACATTTTTTTGATTTTTATTCATCAAGCCATTATTTCCTCATCTAAATAAAAAAGAGGTACCCATTAGGACTAGTACCTTTCATTCATAATGCGATATTTTTTAATTACTTGACGATATTTCTTATATTCAGGACAGAGTAAGGATAGGGATTTGTAGAAGGAAGGGCTGTGATTGGGAACTTGTAAGTGACTAAGTTCATGATAGATAACATAATCAATCAACTCCCATGGTAGAGCAATCAGTTTCTCGTTTAGAATGATTTCTCTAGTTTGGTATTTGCAACAACCCCAGCGACTCCTATATTTCTTTATTTTAAGGGTTGCTTTTATCTGATGACTATCTAATAACTTACTCGCATGTTCAAGTAAAACATGGTGATAATAAACATAGATTGGCATCCCTGAAACAATTAAAATAGTATCATCAATGATTTTTAAATGATCTTCTTTATGCAAGGTTTGTTTTACTTTGTACTCATTTCCAAACAAATAAACGCTTCTTTCATCTTCTAAATGAATCAAATCTTGACTTTTTTGTTTATTCTTAAGAATTCTCGAAGTGAGCCAATTCTGATGTTTGGTAATAAAATCAGTAATGTCTTGTTCTTTATAATGGCTAGGACAACTGATTGTGATTTTATTGGATTCATTAATTCTCAAGTTTATATTTTTTATCCTTTTCTTAGTAACAATCACTGGATATTCTTCTTGATTGATGGTTATTTTAATCATAGTTTACTTTACCTTATTTATCCTTATTTATCTTGATTCATTCTTCATCATCAATTAGTCTTTTTCCTTCTCGATGTTCTAAAAAGCTATAGTAACGACCTTTACCAATAATGATATGGTCGACCACTTCAATATCGACTGCTTTTCCCATTGCAGTAATCTTTTTAGTCATCACTTTATCGTTACTACTTGGAGTAGGATCTCCACTTGGATGATTATGAGCAACAATGACAAAACTAGCGGATAGTTTTAATGCCCATTTAAAAATATCTTTAGGATTAAAGACGGTCATATTAATCGTACCAATGGAAATCGTACGATGTTCAATGACTTCACTTTTGATATTCAAATATAAACATACTAAATGTTCTTGGTTTAAGTAGTTCATATTGGCTTGTAA
>JAEZSA010000029.1 GCA_023422115.1 Bacillota bacterium
GACAAAATACTTTGCTGATTTTTATCAAAAAGCTGGAGGTAGATTTGACCAAACTGATTATGCAAGATTTAAACTTCGTGTTTATTTCGCAATGCATCCAGAAACTAAATTAGATTTTGAAGAGAGATTTGATAATTTCTACTATAATCGCGCAGGATTCTTTATGCGTGGAATATGGTCAGTTATTACCTTAGGATCAACGGATTCTGCTGATTACTATCAAATAAGTCGTTTAACAGAAGCGCTTGATTCTTCAACTTTTGGGGGAACGATTATTGAAAATATCATTGTTCGCGGACATCTATCTTCTTATTTGTTAATTAAAGGATTAATTGCTGTATTATTGTTAATGTATTTCTTGATTGTTTATATATGGACAATTAGAGATGCTTTTAAAACGAGTGTTGAATATGAACAAACCCATGTTAAGGTAAAAGATACGGTGTATTTTAAGAAAATGTATGAAAGCAGTTTTGAATATATTTTATTGCTTCCAGCTATTTTCACAATAACTTTCATCTCCATCATGCCAATTGTCTTTAGCTTCTTAATTGCTTTTACAAGCTATAGTGGTCAAGCTTCTGATGTTGGATTATTTAACTGGGTTGGACTTCAAAACTTTACTCGTATCTTTGTTTTTGCTGGAGATATTCCTTTTGGTCAAACATTCTGGAAGGTATTCCTATGGACGATCATATGGGCAGTATTCTCAACAGCGACGGTTTTCTTTGGTGGTTTCTTCCAAGCAGTTATTATTAATAGCGAAAGAGTACCATTAAAGAAGTTTTGGCGGACATTCTTGATTTTACCTTGGGCAATACCTGCAATTATTACCCAAATGGTTTTTGCTAACATTTTCAATGAAAATGGAGTTGTCAATGCTTTTATGGAGAACATCGGTTTGTACGATGTATTTAAAGATTGGGGAATATTAGGGGTTCAATTTTCAGAATTGACAAACAATTGGCAAAAAGCATTCTATTTAGGCTATGATAATATTCAGTGGTTTTCAAATTCATTCAATCCATGGTTTGTAAGAATAACTTTGATAGTTGTAAACATATGGCTTGGATTCCCATATTATATGGCCTTAATGACAGGAATTATGGTGGGTATTGATAAGAGTTTGTACGAAGCAGCCGATATTGATGGAGCAGGAAAGCAGCAGAAATTTAAATATATTACTTTTCCTCTGGTGATGTACTCAACTGCACCATTACTAGTTATGAGTTTTTCTGGTAACTTCAACAATTTTGGTATGATTTACTTCGTTACCCAAGGAGGTGCTGGAGCTGGAGATATTGCCAATGCTTATGCTGGTGATACGGATATCCTTATTTCATGGATGTATTCGTTAACAGTAAAATATAAGAATTACAATATGGCTTCAGTATTTGCAATTTTAATTTTCTTCATCATAGGTTCTCTAGCAGCATGGAATTATTCACAAACGAAGGCATTTAAGGAGGATTAGATATGGTACTTAAAATGTTAATTATTTACTTTGTTTTAGTTCTATATTTTACTGTCGATGCTATTGCTGCTGAAGTCTATGAAAGAAAAGGATATACAAGTTTTAAAGGAGCTTTATGGGGATTGATTCCTATTTATGGTATTATCCATGTTTTTCGCGCTCGTGATATTAAATTATATCAGAAAACAGCACTTACAAAGTTCTACAAACCAAAAGAACTTCTAATGAAATTCTTAACCTTTGCAGAATTAGTTTTAGTTGCAGTTATCGTTATTGTTCCTGTGATTTATATGGTTGGTTCTTCATTTGCAGCACAAACAGGATTACCAACAACCTTCTGGCCAGATACGCTAACATTAAGTAATTATACAAAGTTGTTTAATGAAACAAAATTCCCAGTTTGGTTTACGAATACGCTTATTATTGCTATCTTAAATACGATTATTGGCGTTGTTTTCATTACAGGTGCTGCTTATGTATTTTCAAGATTTAAATTCAAGGGTAAAAAAGTTGGTTTGATTACGATTCTAGTACTTCAAGTATTCCCAGGATTTATGGGTTTAATTGCGATGTTTACCTTATTTGAAGTATTTGGATTATTAGGAAAACCAACTGCATTAACCATTTTATATGTAGGTGGTGCAGTACCATTTAATCTATGGTTGATTAAAGGATACCTGCAACAAATTCCAAAAGATCTAGATGAATCAGCGATGTTAGATGGAGCAAATAAAATGCAAATTTTCTTTAAGATTATTTTGCCATTATCAGTTCCAATTCTATCTTTCGTAGCTGTTAGTATGTTTATGTCTCCATGGATGGATTACATGCTACCTAAGTTTTTACTGGATGTCAATGTAAGTGGTGGTGCAGAAAATATCAAAGAGCAATGGACCTTAGCAGTGGGATTATTTGAAATGATTGCTGGTGCTGATAAACAAAGCTATACAACATTTGCAGCTGGATCAATGATTATTGCAGCTCCAATTACTATTCTTTATATGGTGTTCCAACGATTCCTAATTCAAGGAATTACAGCAGGTGCTACAAAAGGATAAAAAGAGACATATTAATAGGCATGAGATTTCATCATGCCTATTAATTTTGAAAATATTAAATGGTGAATTTATGAATAAATGGTGGAAAAAAGCATTTGGATATCAAATCTATATTCGAAGTTTTAAGGATTCAAATCAAGATGGAATTGGTGATATTCGAGGAATTATAGAAAAATTAGATTACCTATCTTATCTAGGAATTAACCTTATTTGGATATGTCCCTTTTTTCAATCTCCAATGGATGACAATGGTTATGATGTAAGTGATTTTTATGATATTAGTAGTGATTATGGTGATATGCAGGATCTGAAAGAGTTAATCCTAAAAGCTCATGAAAAGAATATCCGAATTATTATTGACCTAATTCTAAATCAAACCTCTGATGAACATCATTGGTTCCAAGAAAGTAGAAAGTCAAAAGATAATCCTTATCGAGATTACTACATTTGGGCACCACCTCGTTATATTGATGGAGAAAGAGTAGAACCAACCAATTGGGCTTCCTTCTTTGGTGGTAGTTGTTGGGAATATGATTCATTAACAAATGAATATTACATGAAGATATTTTCACGTAAGATGCCAGATTTAAATTGGAAAAATCCAAAGGTGCGTGAAGAAATTGTTTCCATGGCAACGTATTGGCTTGATTTAGGAATTGATGGCTTTCGTCTAGATGCTGTTGCTCACTTAGGAAAATCTGATTTTATTGATTCCACCTACCAAACAAATGAAAAATATAAGCCAGAATGGGAAAAATATTCTAATTTACCTGTTGTGCACGATTATTTAAAAGAATTAAACGTTAAAGTATTTTCAAAATATGACATTATAACAATTGGTGAAGTTGGGGGACGTGCTTTAGTACAGGATGCTTTACTCTATGTTAGTCCAAAAAGAAAAGAATTAAATATGGTTTTCAACTTTGATCACAACTGGTGTAATAATGGTTGGAACCGAAAAAAAGAAGAAAAGCTAAAAATTAATGTTTCACAAATGAAAGAAATTTTTAATAAATGGCAAACTGGTTTACAGGGAAAAGGATGGAATGCTATTTATTGGCTAAATCATGATCAACCTCGCGTGGCAAGTCATTATGGGGATTATGATTATTTTAATGAAAGTACGAAAATGCTGGCAATTTGTATGTATTTTATGTGGGGAACTCCGTTTATTTATAATGGAGAAGAGATTGGGATGACAAATCCAAAGTTTAGATCAATTGAAGATTTTAAAGATGTTTCAATCCATAATCAGTATCGAATCAATGTTTTAGAAAACAAACAAAACCCCAATGATTTTATAGATTATGTCTCTTATAGTACAAGAGACAATGCTCGTACAATCATGCAATGGTCTCGAGATAAATATGCAGGTTTTGGAAAAGCAAAACCTTGGAATATGATTAATGAGAATTATCATACAATCAATGTACAAGATGAAATGGAAGATAAGGATTCTATTTTAAATTTTTATCGAAAAGTAATTGATATTCGCTTAAATAGTGAGTATAATAACGTGATTGCTTTAGGAAAGTACCAACAATTAGTAAAAGAACATTCGCAATTGTATCTTTATTTGCGTCAATATCGAAAGAAAAAAATATTGGTTGTTTGTAATTTAACAAATGAAAAAGTTGAAATAGATGAATTAGAATATAGAATTAAGAAAATAATTATATCAAATTATAAACGAAAGGAAATTCCTCAAGAATTTGCTCCTTATGAAGCAATTGTTTTGGAAGTTGAATAACATTATGCGAGGTAGTGGAATTTTATTGCATATTAGTAGTTTACCGAGTCCTTATGGAATTGGAACTATTGGTAAAAGTGCTTATCAATTTATTGATTTTTTAGTGAAAGCAGGTCAAAAATATTGGCAAGTATTGCCATTGGGACCAACCTCTTATGGAGATTCGCCATATCAAACTTTCTCAGCTTTTGCTGGTAATCCTTATTTTATCGATCTGGATACCTTGATAGCAGAAGGACTTTTAGAACGTCAAGATCTTCAATCATTACCTTTAATTGACAATCCACGACGAGTTGATTTTGAGAAAATTTATAAGACTCGCTTTTATATTTTGGAGAAAGCGTATGATCGTTTTGTTAGAAAAGGTGACTTAACAGCATGTAATCGGTTTATTGATGAGAATAAATTTTGGCTCGAAGATTATGCTTTATTTATGGCAATTAAGTCTATGAATGTAGAAGGTAATTGGTTTGGTTGGAGTGAATTGTATCGCACAAGAAATAAAGAAACAATGGAATGTTTTAAGAAAAATCATAAAGGTAAAATTGAATTTTGGTATTTTATTCAATATAAATTCTTTGAACAATGGCTAAAACTAAAGCAATATGCAAATGATCATGGAATTCAAATTATTGGCGATATGCCTATCTATGTTGCTTATGATTCTAGTGACGTGTGGGCTAATCCAAAATATTGGCAACTAGATGAAAATCTAATCCCGAAAGTCGTTGCAGGCGTACCACCAGATTATTTTGCTCGTACAGGTCAATTGTGGGGGAATCCCATTTATGATTATCGATTGATGGAAAAAGAAGGTTATTCATGGTGGATTCAGCGAATTGAAGAATCGTTTAAAATATACGATGTTGTTCGTATTGACCATTTTCGTGGTTTTGAATCTTATTATGCTATCAAGTACACCGATAAAACAGCAGAATTTGGAAAATGGGTAAAAGGTCCAGGATATTCTTTATTCAAAAAAATCAAAGAGAAACTTGGAGATTTACCAATTATCGCAGAAGACTTGGGATTCTTAACTCCTGAAGTATATCAATTACTTCATGAGACAAGATATCCAGGAATGAAAATATTACAATTTGGTTTTGATCCAAATAGTGATAGTGAATATCTTCCTCATAATTATTCAAAAAATTCAATTGCTTATACAGGAACCCATGATAATAAAACACTAAAAGATTGGTTAGCATCTATTAGTGATGAAGAAAAAGAATTTTGCTTCGATTATGCCAACATCAATCATGAAACAGAAGCAGTAAATAAACTAATTAAGTGCGCTTTAGCTTCTCCAAGTGAAACTGTGATTATTCCTTTTACTGATTATCTTGAATTGGGAGAAGAAGCACGATTTAATATCCCTTCTACTTTAGGTAATAATTGGGTTTGGCGTATGGTAAAAGCTGATTTAACAGAATCATTACAAAAAAGAATTTTAAAAAACACAAAAATCTATAAACGATAAAAAAATAAGAGTAGGAATACTCTTATTTTTCATTAGCATGTAAGTTTTTCTTTTTGACCCAAATGGTTTCTTCAGGTTTAATAACCAAAATATCAATAGGACCCCCAACGGTCTTTAACCTATTTTGAAATGACATGGTATCAGTAGTAGTTTTAATCGCAAATTCAGCAAAATTAATTGCATCTTGAAGATTAAATAGATTCCATGCAATATCAAATTGAGGAATTTCAATCAAACGATTATCATTTTTGGAGAATGTTTTTGTTAGTAGTTTTGTTAGAATATCCATTTCTCCTTGCCAAATAGCTCCTTGATTGAGATTATCGAATTTACGATATTTCTTATCAAATGTATTGACATCATATAATCTTTGCTCGTAATGGTTCTCGTTTTTTTGATAACCAACCACAAAGAAAACAGTATGAAGGCTTGGAGCAAGGGTAGAGAAATAATCGATCAGCATTTGAGGCATGGCATCGATTGAAGTGTCTTTTGTAATTTTATTTAATAAGAATTCTTCAATAAAACCTGCAATGGGTCTTCCATTGATGGAAGAATCGCCACAAGTAGCAAGACCAACTTTATTCGGGCATAGAAATGTTTTGTTGGTAGTATCGGTAATATTCGTACCAACATGAACAATTTCTCTAATTTCTGTTTTAATATTATTATTATAGGTAGAACGACTATCACTTGCAAGAACAATTCCTTCGTGAACATGAACACAAATAATTAATGACATAATATACCTCCACCTTTTATTTTAACTTCTATTAGGAAATAGTCAAGTAGAAAAAAACAAATTTTAATAAAAAAATTGCTAGTTAATAATTGATATGATATAATTAAAAAAAAGTTGATTGAAACTTTTAAGTCATATGTTAAGGAGATTTGATGAGTAAGAGAACGATTATTGGATTAGGAATTATAGGTTTATTTTTATTGATATGGATTGTTGGCTTATTTATGGGACAAAGAGTTCCAGAATCGAAACCGACCGATAATGACTATATCTATACAGTCATAACTGGAGGATATAGTATCAAAGCTGGAGAAAACTTTGTTGGAAATCAAGAAATATTTATCCCTGATCAGTATAATAATAAAGATGTCATTGCAATTGATAATTATGGTTTTGCAGATAGTAATCTAAGAGTTGTTTATCTTCCCCCAACCATAAAAAGAATTGGTGATTACGCCTTTGCTAACAACTCAGAGTTGGTTTATATGGAAATACCTGATTCTGTTACAACAGTGGGAAAAAGAATATTTGATGGGAGTATTTATAATTCAACTTATTTACGCCTAGGAGCCAAAACAATCCCCAGCGGATGGAGTAGTGATTGGCGTAGTAATACTATTGATGGTGAAGAAGGATATGCTGCCTATTATTCTACAGGCAACTTCTTAACGTATGAAAAAGCGAAAAAGCAAGTCATTAAGTATGATACACAATTGTATGATGGCGACTCAGATACAGTCATCGATTCAGTTACAGCTGGTGAAGCAATCAAAAAAGTAAAACAATATCAATTTTCTCGTGTGGAAATCATCCTAGAAAGTGGAGTAACAGGCTGGGTTGAATTTGCAGCTGTTTCGGTAGGTTCAAGGCAAGGTATTTACCTAGACGACGATTTAACAACTTCAAGACTAAGAATGATGCCATATCCAATCAATGAAAATTCCCCTTGGCTAGATGACATTGGAAAAACGACAGATTTAAATCATAATCAGTATGTAAAAACAGTGGCGATACTATCAGGTGTTTATACTGATTTTGATCGTAGTACTAAGTATAACTATGCGTTAATTGAGTATGCTCCAGGTGATTATGCTTGGATGCTCCTGCAATCTTATCATATGGAGGTTCAAAAAGCAGCATTTTCTTTTGGACCTTTACGATATGCCTTGGCAAATATTATTGCTCGTAATGGTCATACAATGGGTATGTTTTTATTAATGATGGGCTTCTTTATATCTTTTAGCTTGAGTCTTTTCTTTTTACTACCAGAATTAGGAAATCGAATTCAAAAGCTTCAAGGGGATATTTTAATTTGGATTGCTTTAGCTTTGCAGTTAATTGTGTCAATTATAGTAGGAACCACGATAGGAGATGTTTACTTCCTTCGCCAAGCAAATTTTGGTGTGGTTTTTATACTTGTTGTTTTACTGATGCTTTTCCTAGAAGCAGTCTTATTATCAATGAATTACTACATGTATAAGAGTAGTTGGTGTTATCATTGTAATCTTTGGAAAGGTGTTGAAGTAAGAAGTAAGGTTGTTGAAACGTGGGAAGATAAAACTATTACAACGACCATTACAACAGATCAATTTGGTCATCAAGAAGAAAGTGTCAAAGAAAAAATAGATTATCATGGACGAAAGACACATCATTGTCAATGCCAAAATTGTGGAACAGAATGGACTTATGATAGCGTTTATTAAGATATAAATAAAAGCCTTCTAGAAAGATTGAAATTCTTTTTAAAAGGCTTTTTTTATTATTGATATCGGTGAATAAAATGAATTAAAGCTTGCTCACATTTTTCTCTAGCAACAAGATAACTCATTCCATGATCAGCATGATCGATAACATATAATTCTTTGTTACTTTGATAAGCATTAAAGTTTTCAATGCTCATCCAGGAAGGAACAAGACGATCATCAGCACCATGAACAAACAATATTGGGATCTTCCCTAACTTTAATGCTTCTAGTGTCGATTCTTTTTTTATATCAATACCTATAAATACTTTTGCATAATATCCCACCAAGAGTAGTATGGGTGGTGGGAGAATAAAGACACTCCTGAGGATGGCATAAAGCATTTTATAAGGGGAAGTAAAACCACAATCAGAAATAATTCCCTTTACATTTGATGGTAAATCAAAAGATAATGTCATCAGCGTTGTACTTGCTCCCATCGATACACCTGATAGAAAAATAGGAGATGTTTTATCGATCTCTTGATTAACAAAATTAATCCAAGCAAGACAATCATATTTTTCTTTAATACCCCAAGTAATAAATTTACCTTGGCTTTTTCCATGAGCACGTTGATCAGGAATTAAGATATTATATCCTAAATTGTAATAAAATTGAAAAACAACAGAAAAATCACGTAAACTCGACCCGCGATGACCATGCATTAAAATGATCGTACCAATTGCATTGATGTTTTTTAGGAACCTTCCTTTTAATGTTAGGTGGTCAAAGGACTTTATCGAGACATCTTGATAATTTTGTGATAAAAACCATTGTATTCCTTCATCTATATGATGTTGATAAGGCTTCAATTGTTTAAAAACAAAGGTACTCTTTTCTAAGCGACGACAACGAATAA
>JAEZSA010000069.1 GCA_023422115.1 Bacillota bacterium
GTCGTGTATTACCAATTGGTGGTTTGCGCGAAAAAGCAATTGCTGCTCATCGTAGTGGCTTAGGTAAAATTTTAATTCCTCAAGAAAACATGAAAGATATTGATGAAATACCTGAAAGTGTTAGAAAAGATCTAGAAATAGTATCGGTATTAATGATTGATGATGTTGTTCATCATGCCCTACTATAAATCAAAAGAAAAGCAAGAAGGAACAATTCTTGCTTTTTTGTTGCTTATAAGAATAAAAATTGCTATAATCATACAGAGGTATTTTATGCATAGACACTGGATTTTTAAAATTCTTCCTTATGCAGTTCCATTTGTATCAATAGGAATATTAGCAGGAGGACTATATTTTATCTTACAAATTTTCAACAATCACCCAGAACGGTTAATTGGGGATGTCTTGTTAGTGACGGGAGTAGCAGGTATCATTATGACCTTTACTGTTTCACTAGCCAGTACTCAATTATTCGAAGCTATGATTTATTTGGTGTATAGAATTCGTAAGTTATTTAATCCACGTTTGGAAAAATATGATAATCCAGAAACGTTTAAAGAATTTCATTATCATGTATCAACAGAGAATTATATTTTTACGCTTCCTGCCTATCTTATGAGCATCATTACTCTTTGTGCTGGAATTATTTACTTTAAATATTTTGTTGTTGTGACAGAGGAACTACTACATTATTTTCTTTAAAAAATGTTTGCTATTACATTATATTTATGGTATAATATCTATGTTAGTTTGATGGACTAGCAACAATTGACCTTGTAATGCCACAGGCATTTATATAAATAGGAGGATTTATGACAGCTGTAGATATTTTATTGCTTATTGTATCATGCTTATTAATTGCTATTATCGTTTTGCAGAAATCTAAAGAAGACGCATCAGTGGCTTTTTCTGGAGAAAAATCAGAATTATTTGCCAATAAAAAAGAACGTGGAATTGAAGTTTGGATAAATTATGTTATCACAGGATTATCAGTTACTTTCTTTGTACTTGCTATTCTTGCTTCATTCTTTGTTGAAAGATTCTAATGATATGAAATTATAGGCCTGCTGTTAGGCCTTTTTTTCATCGATAGGAGAAAACATGAAAGAAAAAATATTAACAATCATTAATGATAAAAACTATCAACCATTAACAACGATAGAATTGGGGAAACTTTTGAAACTTGAAAGTGAAAGCGAATTAGCAACACTGCAAATAGAACTTGACCAATTAGTTGTTCATGATGAAATATTAATGAATAAAAAGAAAACTAGATATCTTAATCTTGCTAGTGCAGGATTATATCGTGGAATCATTATAATCAAGAATGAAAACTATGGATTTATTAAGTCTGAAGATTTTACTTTTGATTTTTATGTTTCAAAATACGACTTTTTGAAAGCTATGGATAGAGATGAAGTTTTGTTTTCAGTGATTAAAACAAATAAAGCATCAAAGAGCAACAGCGAAGCAAGAGTTGTAAAGATCTTAAATAGAAGTTTAAAGTATGTTGTGGGTGAATTAAAATCGAAGAAAGATCGATACTTCTTAGAATTAGAAGATTCAACCATTAATAAAAGAATTGTTATTAATCAAATTGGGAAAGCAAAGCCAAGTGATATTGTTAGAGCAACGATCACAAAATATGAGTTAGAATATTGTGAAGCAGATGTCCTTGATGTAGTGGGTAATAAAAGTGATATCGGAATTGATATTACTCAAATTGCAATCCAAAGAGGATTTAATTTGCAATTTCCCGATGAAGTGCTTTATCAAGCTAGCCATTTAGAAGATGATACCATTCAAGAAATGACAAAGAGACGAGATTTACGTAATAAACTAATTGTTACGATTGATGGTCTCGATGCCAAGGATTTGGACGATGCAGTTAGCATTGAAGTACTAACAAATGGTAATTATTTACTAGGAGTTTACATTGCTGATGTAAGTCATTTTGTTAGGGAAGGGTCTTTTATTGATAAAGAAGCTTATCAACGAGGAACCAGTGTTTATTTAGTAGATCGAGTTATTCCCATGTTACCAGTTAGATTATCCAATGATTTATGTTCTTTGAATCCTAATCAAGATAAGTTAGTTATCGGTTGTGAAATGGAAATCAACCAAGAAGGTAAAGTTCTAACCAGTGATATTTTTCCTGGTGTAATTAGAACTATAAAGCGATTAAATTATACGGATTGTAATAAATTGTTAGAAAAGGGAGTTGATGAAGTTCCTGATTATGAAGTAGTTCAACCTTCTCTAGTAAAGATGCAAGAACTTGCTGATATTCTAACAGCGAAAAGAAGAAAAAGAGGGTCTCTTGATTTTGATGTCCCTGAAGGAAAAATAATTGTTGATGAACGAGGAATACCAATTAACTTAGTCGTTCGTGAACGCGGAATCAGTGAAAGAATTATTGAAGAATTCATGATTGTTGCGAATGAAACGGTATCTGAAGTAATCAATCAAATGGATTTACCCTTTATTTATCGAATTCACGATAAACCAGACATTTTAAAATTGAATGATTTAAAAACAACAGCTAATTATTTAGGCTATCAATTAAGAGGTACTCATGTTTCAGAGTTGCAGAAGTTCTTAGATAACATTGATGATAAAGATGCATTCTTGAAAACAGTTGTTTTAAGAATGATGGCAAAAGCGATTTATAGCGAAGAAAACATTGGCCACTTTGGATTGGCTAGTACATGTTATACTCACTTTACTTCTCCCATTAGAAGATACCCTGACTTAATTGTTCATCGTTTATTGCGTAAATACATTTTTAATGGTGATATCGATACAAATGAGTTTATTGCTTTAAACAATAAAATAGCAGATATTGCATTACAATCTAGTCAACGTGAAAGAAGTGCAGCTGATTGTGAATTTGCTGTTTTAGATATGAAAAAAGCGGAATATATGAGTTATTTCATCGGTCAAACCTTTACTGGAACCATTTCAACAATTACAAACTTTGGAATGTTTATCTCTCTAGATAATACCGCAGAGGGGCTGATTCGTCTAAAAGATATGAGTGATGATTACTATACATTCAATCAAACTAATCATGTATTAGTCGGAGAACGAACTAACAAGAAATATCGTGTAGGAGATCGAGTGCAAGTAAAACTAATTAATGCTGATAAAAAAACTAGTGAAATAGATTTTAAAATAAGTTATAATAAAGATAGAGTTAAAGAAGTGAGAGAAAAGTATGGAAGAAAGAAACGTCGTCGCTAGAAATAAAAAAGCTAATCACGAGTATTTTATTCTTGATACTTTAGAATGTGGAATTTCTCTAACAGGAACGGAGATAAAATCAATTAGACAAAGCAAAGTGAGTATTCAGGATGCTTATTGTCAGGTGAAAGAAAATCAATTGATTATCTTTAATATGCATATTGCGAAGTATGACCAAGGAAATATTTTTAATCATAAAGAAGATCGTGATCGTGTTCTTTTAGCTCATAA
>JAEZSA010000101.1 GCA_023422115.1 Bacillota bacterium
ATTTTATAATACAAAAAGAATACAAGCAAAATTAAAGAGCTTAACTCCATTAGAATATAGGAGTCAAGCTCTTATCGCTTAATTTTTTTTATTTTTATTACTGTCTACTTGACAGATATCAGTTCATAAAAGGGAGTTTTTTTATGAAAAAGTATTGACAAATGATGGGGATGCAAATATAATATTATGTGTTTTGTTTACATTTACTAAACAATAAGTTTAATTTTATGAAACATGTTAAACAAAAAGTTTAATGGAAAGAGAGAGGCAAAATGGATATTGGAATAAAGATAAAGAGATTGCGTGTTTTATGTCAACTCACACAAGAAGAACTAGCCAATCGCTGTGAATTAACAAAAGGATACATATCACAGATTGAGAATGATCTTACCAGTCCTTCAATCAGTACACTCACTGATATTTTAGTCGCATTAGGTACAAATTTAAAAGAATTTTTTAATGACAATGACGATGATGAAAAAATAGTCTTTACCGTTCAAGATTATATTATAAAAGAAGAAATTGATCATACGATTACTTGGTTGGTTCCCAATAGTCAAAAAAACGAAATGGAACCAATTCTCTTTACATTATCGGCAAATAGCCAAACAACGATTGATATGCCTCATGAAGGACAAGAATTCGGATATGTTTTAGAAGGAGAAATCATTCTCGTAATTGGTGGGAAAAACATTGTTTGTCACAAGGGAGAAACATTCTATTTTACTACAGATAAAAATCATTATCTTAAAAATGCAACCAAGAAGATTGCGAAAATTATATGGGTCACAAGCCCTCCTAACTTTTAAAAAGGAATTATTATATGAAAAAGAAAAATGTAATTATTGAATTAATCGGCGTATCAAAAGAATTTGATGGCAATACTGTTGTAGATGATTTTAATTTATATGTGAAGAAAGGTGAATTTATTACTTTTTTAGGACCTTCAGGTTGTGGTAAAACAACAACCTTAAGGATGATTGCTGGTTTTGAAATGCCAACAACAGGAAAGATTTTATTAAATGGGCAAGATATTACCTTGTTACCGCCTTTTAAGAGACCTGTTAACACGGTTTTTCAGCGTTATGCTTTATTCCCTCATTATGATGTTTATGATAACGTTGCTTTTGGCTTAAAGATGAAAAAAGTAAAAGACATAGTAACAAATAAAAATGGGGAAGAACTTGAGATTGATAGGAAATTAACTGTTGAAGAAATTGACGAGAAAGTAACCAAAGCTTTGAAAATTGTTGATCTTGAAGAATTTGAAGCAAGAGATATCTCTACTTTATCTGGTGGACAACAACAACGAGTAGCAATTGCAAGAGCCATTGTCAATGAACCTGAAATTCTATTACTAGATGAACCTTTAGGGGCACTAGATTTAAAGATGCGTAAAGAAATGCAATTGGAATTAAAAGCAATGCATAAAAAATTAGGGATTACGTTCATTTACGTTACTCATGATCAAGAAGAAGCGCTAACAATGTCGGATACCATTGTCGTTATGAACGACGGCATGATCCAACAAATAGGAACACCAATGGATATTTATAATGAGCCTAAAAATGCTTTTGTTGCCGATTTTATTGGAGAAAGCAATCTATATAATGGTACGATTACGGATGAAAAGAAAGTTTTATTCATTAATCACGTATTCGATATGGTTGATAATTTTGAAAAGAACGAAAAAGTGGATGTTATTATTCGACCAGAAGATATTTTCCTAATGGAAAAAGATATTGGTATGGTCAATGGTAAGATAGTCAGTAAAATCTTTAAAGGTGTTTATTTTGAATATGTCATGATGGTTGGCAAAAATGAAGTCGTTATTCATGATACCAAAGAACATGACATCAATCAAACGATGAGTATTTATATTAAACCATTCGATATTCATATTATGAAAAAAGAATTTGTAAGTAATGTATTTGAAGGTTACATCAACAAGAACAATCAAGTTGTTTTTGCTGGAGGGGAATTCGAATGTGATATTACTCAATTAATTCCAAACTCAATAGTAGATGAAGATGGATATTTAATCGATTCCAAAGGAACCATTTATAATCTAACCGATGCGGATGTGAAAGTAGAAGTCGGATTAAAAGATATTGATATTAGCGATAATGAAGAAGATGGTGTTGTTATTGGTCAAATTGTTTCCATTATTTATAAAGGGGATCATTATCAGATTATCGTAAGAACAGAAGATTATGATGATTTCGTATTAGATACAGATTACTTATGGAACGAATTTGATACAGTCAGTATTGCCATTCTTCCAGAAAATATAAAAATGACATTAAAGCAAGAGGCAAAAAATTATGTCAAGGATTAGATTTTCTCGTAAACAACTAACCTTACCTTATGCTTTATTTCTATTGTTTTTCGTTGTTTTTCCTTTATTACTAATCATTTATTATGCATTTACTGGTAATGATGGAAAAATAACACTAAACAACTTCGTTGCTTTTTTTAGTGACAATACTAAATTGAGTGTCTTACTCGTTAGTGCTGTTATTGGTTTTGGTAATACAGCTCTTTGCTTATTACTTGGTTATCCGGTTGCAATGATTCTAAGCAATAAAAAATATAATAATAGTAAAGTTATGGTCATGCTTTTTGTCATGCCGATGTGGATTAACTTCGTCTTACGTATTGCGGCCACAAGAGATTTATTATATTGGATTGGCATCAATGGGGGTGAATACCCTTACTTAGCAACGATGATAGGTATGGTATATAATTATCTACCATTTACAATTTTACCACTATATACAACGATGTTGAAGATGGATAAAAGTTTAATTGAAGCTTCTTATGATTTAGGAGCGAATAAAACACAGACTTTTGTGAAAACAATTATTCCTATGACAATGCCAGGTGTGATTAGTGCAGCAACGATGGTTTTTATGCCAACTATGTCATCTTTTGTTATTAGTGATGTTATGGGAGAAAATAAAATACAATTAATTGGAAATACAATCCAACTTAATTTTGAACAAGGACAATGGCATAGTGGTAGTTTGATTGCTTTGATTATGTTAATTATCATCGGTATTTCTATGTTGTTGACTAAAAATGTTCAAAAACAAGAGAATGTACGAGGTAGTTTATGGTAAGAAAAATACTTGCAAAAGTTTATATCATTGTCATGTTGCTATTTATGTATGCACCCTTAATTGTATTAGCGATCTTTAGTTTTACAAATACACAAAATATAGGAACATGGAATGGGTTTTCTTTTGAATTATATCATTTGATGTTTAAAAATAAAGATATTATGGAAGCTCTATATAATACAATCATGGTTGCTGTTGCTTCTAGCGTGGTAGCAACCATCTTAGGGACTTTAGGAGCGATTGGAATTTTCTATAGTGGAAAAAAAGTAAAAAAAACGATGGAGGCGATATCACAAATTCCTGTATTAAACGCAGAAATCGTTACGGCGCTATCCTTAACCATTCTATTTGTTTTTGTTGGATTGGAATTTAACTTTATTACCTTATTGATAGGACATGTAGTCCTAACCATTCCCTTTGTTGTCTTAAGTGTGACTCCAAAATTAAAGCAAATGGATCCAAGTGTGTATGAAGCTGCCCTTGATTTGGGAGCAACTCCAAATCAAGCGTTAAGAAAAGTGATTATGCCGGAAATTATTCCAGGTGTATTCTCTGGATTTATTCTTGCAATCACATTATCACTAGATGATTATATTATTACAGCATTCACACGAAATAATTCATTTCAAACATTAAGCACTTATGTCTATGGAGCAACGGCACGAAAAGGAGCACTTCCTCCAGCTTTAAGAGCTTTATCAACAATTATTTTTGTTGTGATATTGATTGGATTGATTATTG
>JAEZSA010000113.1 GCA_023422115.1 Bacillota bacterium
GCAAGAATATCTTGACCAGTAAATTCAATTAATTCTTGATTGGTAAAGCCATCTACTTTATGTTCATCATAAAATGCCTCAAGTGCTGGCATTGCAGCTACATAACGTTTTTCTTTATCAAAAGTATATGCAACATAAAAGCTTTTTGCGAGATTTTCACCAAAGTCTTCTCCAGGTAGTTGTTCTTGATATGGATCATATCCTGTCAAAAATTTACTACTACCTAATTCAATACCAATAAACAAAGCAAAAAATAAGAAGAAAAACGCCGCTTTAAGATATTGTTTGTTGAAGACTTGTCCTAAACCCCAAATCAATCCTGAAGCTATCGCTTTTAAAATGTGTTTTAGCTTTCCTTTCATGTTTTCTCCTTATAATTAAAGAATAAGGCGACCGCTTGGCCGCCTTACTTTTATTCGACTAAGACGCTAAATCTCTTGCTGCTTTATAAGATTTTTCTGCAGTTTTTACTTCATCAGCGATTACACCTTGTGAATTCCAAAGGTTTTTAATCATTGTTTCACTTGGTCCCCAGTAATATGTTACTTCAGGGATTGTTGGCATAGGTACTGATGTTTTTAACTGCTCAAGCATTACTTGCATTGCTTCATCGTCTTTTAGACCAGGAATTGTTGCAATAATATTTTCCTGTAAAGCAGGACAGTCACCAGATGTGCGATATAAAATTTCTGCTGCTTCTTCACTTGCCATAAATTCAACAAACTTAATTGCGGCTTCTTTGTTAGGTGAATACTTGTAAACAGCTAGCATTTGTGCACCAGCGAAAGTCTGTGCTTTGTTTCCGTTAATTGTAGGTAAAGTGATTGCTCCATAGTTAATACCAGCATCACGGAATGTGTTAATTTGCCATGGTCCTGATAATAAGAATGGTAATTTACCTTCTTCAAATAAACTTGTTGCAGTTACAGAATCATGATTACCATTTCCTGTTACAACAGGTTTTAATTGATTAATAATCCATTCTAATGAAGAGATTAATTTTGGATCATCATATCCTACTTCTGTTGCATCATTTAGATTTGCACCAAATGGTGTCCAACCAAATGCACTATGAATTCCTTGCAAGAAATAGGCATCGCCCCAATGTGAAGATGAGCCAAAATATCTTGTGAATTCAGTTTGAGTCTTAGCTGTTGCTATTAATTCTTCAAATGTTGTAGGTAATTCAGATTCACTAATTAAATCCTTGTTATAGAAGATAGTTACTGATTCAACTGAAATTGGAACAGCGAATAATTTTTTGTTGCTTCCAGCTACACATTCAAAACTGCCTGTAGCGGCATCATAACATAATGAAGCGATATTCATTGCAACTTCAAGAATCTTATCTTGTAAACTATTCATTAATGTATCTGGTAATACGTATACTAAATCATCTAGAACAGCTTGTGACATATGATCATGAGGAAATTGGAAGATATCAGCTCCATAACCAGATTGACCGAATGTCTTTAATTTTTCACGAGCATCTACTGTTGCCATATGTTGGAATTCAACAATGATTCCAGGATTCGCTACTTCAAATGCAGGGATGATTTCATCCATCAATACACCATCAGTATCATCCATCCAAACAGTAAGAATCGTGTCTTTTACTTGAGTCTTATCAAACTCTACTATTTCACCTGTTGTGAATTCTTTAGCTCCACAACCAACAAGAACGAAAATTCCAATTGTTAAAAATAAGAATGTAAACCATTTTTTCATGTTCTTTACCTCCTATCCCTAAACAAATCTTCTTCTTCTAATGAAGAAGAATGCTAAGCCTAATAGGCTTATGCCAATGAATGTAGAGGTACTACCCTTGCTACAGCCTGTTTCAGGTGCTTCAACATAAATAGTAAATTCTAGTTGACCAATATTACCCCAATTATCTTCAACTTCAAGAGTGATTGGATATTCGCCAGCAACATTAGTGTTTAAGTAGCCTTTACTTTCAGGGACATAAACACGGTTAGATAAATTAGTATCGCGATCATCGGTTACACGGTAGTTAGGATATAAAGTTTGATCCCATTTTTCACCTTGAACAACAACGATACGATCTTCTGAAACTAGTGTAATAACTGGCTTTTCACTATCCAAAGCTAAGATAATTTCAGCTTCGTTTTCACCAGAATTGTATTTTAATGTATATTCTTTTGTATTATCTAAAGTAATACCATCAGCTAATTGAATTACAAATTCATTAGTTGAAGCAGAAGTTTTATTGAAGTCAACTTGTTTCAATTCAATTTCAGTAGTTCCTTGGAATAATGAGAAGAATTCTTCGAATGCAACAAATTCCATAACGTCAACTTCTTCTTGATATTCAACTTCCTTGTCTACATAAACAATTTCACCACTGAAAGCAGCTTCAGTAAATTCTGCTTTATTTTCTACGCCATAATAAGCTTCGCCAAGAGCAATATATAATACGCGAACATCACCAGCAACTAAAGTAGCTCGATCTGTTATAAAGTTAGATGCATTATCAACTGTCTTCTTCGAATCATCGCCACCAGCATAAATTAAGAATCCTGCATCAGCTAAGTTTAAACCTTGTACTAACGCAACTTTACCACCGATTGAACGAGGTGATGCAAATCCGTTTTTAAATACTTGTGCTGGACTTCCCCAACCAAGATCAACAAATTCTGGATTAGTCCAGTTGCCCCAAGCATGTAAACCTAGATTTTCTTCATATGTTCCTGTTAAATCATAATAAACAACAAGAACGTTTGCTTGAGTTGGATCGATAACAAATCCTTGTGATCCACCTTCAAAATAATATACATGAATTTCTTGAGCTGTTCCTGCTTTAATTGCTGTTACATCAACTGATAAATCGCCATCAAAGCTCTTTACAAATCCTGAACCCCATTCATTTGTTGCTGCAGCAACGCCTGCTTTCATTGGAATGAAACCAATAGCATCACTTGCATCAGCAGCAAGTTGGATATCAACTACTGCACCAAAATTATCAACACCAATGCTTGGTAGACCAGAGTTTACTACTGTGCCTCTATTCCATGACCAAACACCCGTACCTGTATAATCACCATTCCAAGCTTGGTAATGGAATACAACACGACCGATCATTCCTGCTTCTAAAGCTGGAAGTGCTGTGAATGCAGGGAATGTTTTGTCTGTTTGTACAAATGGAGTACTTCCTTCTGCTAATTGTGGAACTTGAACAGTTTTAGTTTTTGTAACCATTTCTGTACCAGTAACCACTTTTGTTTTTTGTGCGATTGTTGTCTTTGCAAAGATTGTCTTTGGATCGACAGCATATGTTCCTGCTAATTCAGTAGCATTAAAGCCAATAAAATCAAAAGTGAAAGCTTTTGCTGCGAAATCACTAGTTGCAGTTGCACCATACATACCTTCACCACCGGTTACATATAGAACTGCAACATCACCATTCTTTAAATCGGCAATGTCAGTTACATACTTATGTGTATCTTGTGATGGAGTTTTCTTAGAAGCATCATCGCCAGCATAAATTAAGAATCCACCGCCAGCAGCGTTTTTCTCATCAATTTGCAATAAAGCAACTTTTCCTTTAACATCACCAGGTGATTTAAAACCATCTTTGAAAACTTTCGCTGGACTTGCCCATGCAGGGTTTGTAATATTAGTCCATTCACCCCAACTATGAAGACCTAAATTAGCTTCATATCCACCAGTAGGATCATAGTAAGCAAGAAGAATATTAACTTTTGAATTATCAGCAACAAAATATGTCTGATATCCACCTTGGAAATAGTAAATATGCATTTCCGTTACGTCTCCGTCTATAATTGGTGTAACATCTACAGTAAAGTTTTCACCATCTGGAGTTTCACGATAATTCCATCGACTATCTAAAGTAATATCTTTTCTTAATGCTATAATACCTACATCTTTTGCTCCTGTACCAATAGCAACTTCATAAACAGCACCGAATGAATCAGTAACATCAGAAGTTACAGGTGCACTTGCACCCCCGTCACCAGTGCCCCAGCACCATAAACCAGCGCTAGAATAATCGCCATCCCACAATTGATAGTGGAAAACAATTTTTCCTAATGGTTCAGCAGCCTTAACTTTTTGACTTGATAATAAAGTTATCGTAAATAACCCTAAAAAAGCCAAAAGCAATAACCCAATTTTTCTTCTCATTTTTTCCTCCTTGATAAAATGTGTACTCTTTAAAGGACTTATAGTCTTTTAATTATTATAACAAGGATTTTATCTTCTTGCAAGCGTTTTTACTGTGTAAACCATTACACATTGAAAACGCTTGATTATAGAAACTAGTTATTGTATTATATATTTATAGGCATTTTAAAGATATTAGTCATATGGAGGTTATTCATGAAAAAAATATTGATGATTTTATGTGCTCTTTTTCTACTTCTAACACCCGCTATTGTGAAAGCAGATACTCCTGTAGTAACACTAAAGATTCACTACTTCCGGTATAATGCTGACTATGCTGATGGATGGGATTTGTGGATTTGGCAGAAAACTCCATCAAACAAAGCCGGGGGAGCATACTTGTTTGATACGGATGAGAATGGAAAAATAATTCTTGATGATTTTGGAGCTGTTGCTACGATTGATTTAACTATCGAAGCTCTAAAAGATAGTACAACAATAGGCTTTATTGTACGTAAAGGAGAATCATGGATCAAAGATATTAGTACAGATCGCTTTATAACTATAAAAGAAAGCAGTGAGGATGGAGTCATGCATGTTTATTTAGTAGAAGCCGATGAAAGAATCGGAACAAGTATTGATGATCCAGAAGGACCAGATAAAACTAATAAAATTCGTTATGCATTTTTTAAAAACGAAACAACAATTGCTTTTTCACTGACAACAATTGTTGATGTAGATGCTATTCACTTAGAAATTGATGGATTAGAGCCAACTGATTATACAACCACAATTTCTGGAATTACTGGTGAAGTTAAAATTAAAGAAAATTTAGATTTCAATAAATCTTATATTTTAAAAGCCAAATTACCAGATGGTTTAAAATCATATCAAATCACTTATGATGGAGTTTATGATTCAACTGCTTTTAATGAAGCTTATGGATACGATGGAGATGATTTAGGTGCTGTTGTAAAAGAAAACTCAACTTCTTTCCGCCTTTGGGCACCTATCTCAAATAAGGTTGTTTTAAATATTTACTCTACAGGAACTCCAGAAGCAGATGGTGGTACAGATAAACCAGAACAAACTATTAATATGGTAAAAAGCATTAAGGGGACTTGGCAAATCAGTCTTCCTAATAACCTTCACGGTAAATATTACACTTATTCTGTTACTAATGGCCAATCAACCAATGAAGTCATTGATCCCTATGCAAAAAGTGCTGGAGTAAATGGTATAAGAGGATTAATCATTGATTTCAAACAAATAAATCCAGAAGGGTTTACCTATAACAAACGTGTTAATAATATCACTTCTCCCACTGATGCTATTATTTATGAACTTCATGTAAGAGATCTAACAAGTCATTCTAGTTGGACTGGACCAGAAGAATATCGAGGAAAATTTTTAGGTCTTACTGTAGAGGGAACAACCTATGAAGGTATCACCACTGGTTTCGACCATATCAAAGAATTGGGTGTAACCCATGTTCAATTACTGCCAATGTTTGATTTTGGTGTTATTGATGAAGCAAATCCAAAAAACAGTTTCAATTGGGGATACATGCCAATTAACTTCAACGTTCCTGAAGGTTCTTATTCAACAGATCCATTTGATGGTATGAAACGTGTTGTTGAATTAAAACAAACCACAACTGCTTTCAATAACAATAACATTGGTGTTATTATGGATGTTGTTTATAACCATACTGGTAAAAGTGGTGATTCCAATTTTAACTTAATCATTCCTGGATACTACTTTAGAATGAATGATGATGGTAGTTTTAGTAATGGTAGTGGAACCGGAAATGAAACTGCATCTGAACGATACATGATGAGAAAGTTCATGGTTGACTCTGTTGTCTTTTGGGCAACTGAGTACAATCTGTCTGGCTTTCGATTCGATTTAATGGCCCTTCACGATACTACTACAATGAATTTGATTGTTCAAAAACTTCATGAAATAGATGAGAATATTTTAATTTATGGCGAACCATGGAATGGTGGAACTACTCCGATCGATGAAACAATAGCTGCTGATAAAGTAAATTTAGGCGATATGCCAGCTGTAGGTGCTTTTAACGATGAAATTCGCGATGGCATTAAAGGCTCTGTTTTTGCTGCTACTGACAAAGGTTTTATTCAAGGAAATGTAAAAGCTGATGTAATTAACAAGGTAAAATATGGAATAGTCGGTGGAATTGAACATCCTGATATTACTAGTAAAGGATTATCTTATACGATGTTCTGGCATACAGCTCCAACAAAAACAATTAATTATGTTAGTGCTCATGATAACAATACTTTATACGATAAAATTTTACTATCAACCACATCAAAACAAAGAGATCTTCGAGATGATATGCAAAAACAAGCAAATGCGATTGTCCTTACTTCTCAAGGAATCGTGTTCTTGCATGCTGGTGTTGAATTTATGCGTTCAAAACCAAAGGTAGGGGGCGGTTATGATGAAAACTCTTATGAATCCCCCGACTCAACAAATCAATTACGTTGGGATTTGAAAGCAAAAGAAGAAAATCTAGCTTGTTTTGAATATTATAAAGAATTAATTGCTTTACGAAAAGCTCATCCAGCTTTTAGAATAACGACTGCTGAAGAAGTTGTAGCCAATGTTGATTTCTTATATGAAGATATCGAAGGAGTCATTGCCTATACAATTTCCAATTTTGCGAATCAGGATACCTGGGGAACTATTTTAGTAATTCATAATAATTGCAATAAGCAATTGGTTACTTTAAATCTTCCAGCTGGAGTATGGAACTTAGTAGCTAATAATACGAAAGTTTCTGCTACTGCTTTTAAAACCTATGAAGAGGGTTCGTCGATTAATATTTTTGCTTCAGAAACGGTGATTTTATATCAAGGCGAAAGAGCTCTTACTGGATGCTCAAGCTGTGCTTCTGGAAGTATCATTAATTATATATCCACCTCTATCGCTTTATTTGCATTAGCATTCTTCCGTCGCAGAAATTTCTTTATCCTAGATTAAACAATAAAAAAATCCATCAGGAACCTAAAGTAACCCTGATGGACTTTTTTTATATTTTATTATTTTTGATAATATTGTTTTATTGTTTCAAAATAAGCATCAATGTTTTCTAATTTGCTTTGAGCAGGAATATCACATCCTGAAGAGACAATAAAGTTTGGATACTCATTACAAGACTCCAGTAAAGCAAGAACTGCTTCTTTCATGCTATTCGCTGTTCCATAATTAAACTGATGAACAGGATGAATATTCCCCATGATAATCACATTTTGAGGAGCCAGTTTCAATACATCTACCATATTTGTTGCATTACCAAAATGATAGGCATCAGCACCAATACTAAAAATACTTTTAAGTAAAGGAATTACATTCCCACAATTATGATAAATAAAAATAAAATCATCATCCTCTACTGTTTCCTTAATTTGCTTAATATAGCGAGAAGAGAATTCTTCACATAAATCAGGTGATAATAATCCTGCAGCAGGTTCTGCTAGTACAATTCCACTAGCTCCTCTTTTTTTATATTCAAGAATATAGGATATTAAAAACTGGGTTGTTTTTCCCAAAGCAAGATGAACAAATTCAGGATCAATATAACAGTTCACCAAGATTTCTGTCATATCCATTAATCGACCAGCAATGGTAAAAGGTCCTGTTACTCCTGCAAATATTGATCGATCATTTACCCGTTTTTTTACTTTCTCTACCGCTTCTAAATATATTTTAGTTCGTTTAGCACCAATCTCTGGAATAAGCAATTCTTTTGCCGCATCCATATCTGGTAATATGGAACCAATCACTGTAGGTACTTCAATTGGAGAAAAACGGACTTCTGAACCAAAGGCTTCTGCTTCTACAGATAAATCCATCATGGTTAAGCAAGCACTCATCGGATATTTTTGGGCAATAGAAACCATTCCTTGAGCTTGCAAATCACTATCATGAACCAATTGATTGACAGTACAACCGATTAATTGGGTGCAAGGAAAAGTCAGTATCGGTAGTGATAGGTGCTTATTCTCTAATTGATATTGAATCCATTTTTTCATGATCGATTTTCCTTTCTAATTTTATCACAAAAACGACTTGATTCCTTTTATCATTTGATTATGCTGTATATTTAATACTGCTATCTTTTTCTCCCGAGCCCAAATAAATCGCTCCTATGGCAATCAAAGGGGTTAGTAATTGAAATAAAACGACTCCAAAAGAGTTCATTTCAATAATTCCAATAATACCAATGATAAAACTTAAAATAGAAGGAATCGTCATAGAAGAAATTAAAATTCCTACATTTTGATGATAATTAGTTACTTTCTTATATTTAATTCGAATCAACAAGAAAATAGCAGCAATAATCACAACCATAACCAAATTCATTGCCAGCTGTGTTGCAGTATTAATGAGAATATTGGAAAAAACCATATACTGATTAAAAGCTCCATCGATAGCATCTAGTAGCAATGTTAGCGCAGCAAATTTTTCCATGCTTTTTAATTCAGTAAAGTGAATAACTTGATTAATATGATGATAATTGCCAATGATGGGATCACTAGTATTATCATAATATAAAACTTTGTCCTTGCAAAGCACAATTGCCTTTTGATATGGTGTTAAAACCACTTGTCCATTCGTATCTTTTGTAACTACTCCTTCTTCTGTATAAAGAGTAGTAAATTCGATTATTTCATCCTCTGTTTGTGGATTGATAACAAATTGATAAAAAGTTCCGTCTACTAATATTGATTCATAGTAATAGGTTGTCTCTGTAGGAGTATAAAGGCCATTGCTGGAAAGAGCAACATCATTTGGTAACTCATTCGGAAACCAATTTGGTGCTGCTTCCCGAATCCCCATCGTAATCGTATTTAATCCCTTCCATCCATCGTTTTGAAATATTTGTAGATTTAAAGGAAAACTGGTAACTAAAACAATAAACAAGAAATAAGCAATAATACTTCTCCAAGAAGCATTTCCATTTTGAAATATTTTTTTAAAAGAAAAACTATTGATGAAAATTTTAATCATTCTTATCACCACTAATATCGATTACTATTGTTGATTTTGGTGCTATCGTTGTGATATTAGTCAACACTTTTTTCCCACTAGCATAAATGATTGTTCCATTTACAGTCGGTAATTCTTGTTCGTATAGGGATAGATTATGAAAAACTAGTACCTTTTGATATAAATCCTCATCTTGATATTCGCGATAAAATCCTTGTAATTGACTGGTATTATTTTCATATACCATTACATTGTTTCCATATTTTAAAGCAATATTTTCATTTCTAAGTTTGATAATAGCTCGATAGGTATTGAGTAAAGATTGTTCATCCAATAATTGTTCAGAAACTGGCTTGACTGCTTGATTCAAAACTACATCAGGAAATGCTTCATCTACAAACCAGGTTGTTGTAAAGTCGTCTCCAAAATTAAGTGGTAATCTTCTTGTTTCATCCCAAATAGCAATGCCATTAGAGATCTCGCCATTAGATTTGGAACCATACATTCCAAGCTCTTCTCCATAATAAATGATAGGAGAACCGGGTAATACCATTAGCATTTCAGCAACCAGTTTTAATTTATTAAAATTTCCATCATACTCAGTAGCCAAACGATTCTCATCGTGATTACGTAAAAATGGAGCACTAATAAAGTTTTTATCTACTCCAGAATAAGTATCATATATCCTACTCAATCCTTTGATATAGTTTAAGCTACCATTACTAGCTCCAGCAGATACCACTTTACTAGCAATAGGAAAATCTAAAGGAGAATCTAAGCCAATATAGTATTCCTTGACAATGCTTTCAGTCAATAAATTTATTTCCCCAGTAATATAAATATCAGGATCATATTCTCGCATTTTTTTACGAAAATCCCTCAAGAAAAGGATATTATCATAGAAATCAACACTATAACCTAGATATTCATTTGTTCCAAAGAAATGTTGAGCAGCATCTAAACGAAACCCACCCACTCCATTTTCAATCCAAAACTTACCAATATGATAGATTTCATTGATTACTTCTTCATTAAAGAAATTTAAATCTGGCATCGTGTTAGAAAAATAACCACAATACTTTTTTCCTTCTGTTACATGCCAAATATTTTGTCCCCAACTACCTAATTTACCACTGGTAGGTAAATCCGTAAAGACATAATAGTTTTCATATTTTTCATCTCCGGCTAAGGCTTTTAAAAACCATTCATTTAAAGAAGAAGAATGGTTCACAACCAAGTCAATCATCACATTGATTCCTTTTTCTGCTGCCTTGTCGCATAGGTTTCTAAAATCATCTAGTGTTCCATACTCAGGATCGACATCATAATAATTGATTACATCATATCCATGATAAGTTGGAGATGGATGAATTGGCATTAACCAAATTCCTGTAATTCCTAAATCAACTAAATAATCTAGCTTTTCAGTAATACCATTAAAATCACCAATACCATCACCATCACTATCCGCAAAACTACGAACAAATAGTTGATAATATACATCATTACGGGGATTAGTCTCAGTTAAGTCTGGTGCCTTCTTACATCCTTGGATGGTAAATAATATAAAAATAAAACAAACAAAATTTAGTGCTTTTCTAATCATGATGACTATATCCTTTCAGTGAATTTTCTGCGGATGAAGTTTTACGCATCTCTGTTCGATCACTAACATATCTTGTCAGTACCACAACCCGAGTCTTAAAAATTAAATCATGAATCGTTCTACCATCTTGACGATTTGTTGAAACAATACCAGCGATTAATATATAAAGCCCAAAACTAGCGATGATAAAAAAGCACTTTACAAATTCTCTTAATACCAAATAAAACCGGTTTGGTACTTCTAGTACCGTTGGAACCAATTCATTGGTATTTTTAATCACCTTAATTTTTTGAATTCTTTTCCCAAAAGTCTGGCCTGTACCAAACAGGTAAGGAACTAAAGCCACTACAAAGTATATTGCTAATACCAAATACTTTTTCATATCAGCATTGATATTCAATGGGACAACACACAACACTAAGAAAAATGTGAATGATGTGTCAATAGAAAATGCGCGTAAGAGACGATCAAATGTGTTCATAGGTACCCTCTTATCTAAATTATATTTTATTAAAAATAGACGTTTTTGTCAAACGTTTTCACACATGTAATTGTTTCCATAAAAAACCATTAAAA
>JAEZSA010000139.1 GCA_023422115.1 Bacillota bacterium
ACTGCCTTATTAACTTCATAAGGAATTTCTGTAATAACAAGTTTAAACATGTTTTTTTCTTGAATAATCTCGGTTTTAGACTTTACTATAATTTTCCCTCGACCCGATTTATAGGCATTTTTAATTCCTTCAATTCCTTGAACAATTCCACCAGTAGGAAAATCAGGACCTTTTACAATAGCCATAATTTCTTTTAAGCTACATTCAGGATGATTCATCCTATAAATGACCGCATTTATAACTTCATCAATGTTATGAGGGGGAATATCTGTAGCATATCCAGCAGAAATACCAGTAGCACCATTTACTAAAATATTAGGGAATTTCGATGGTAATACGGTAGGTTCATATTCTTCATCATCAAAATTAGGGACAAAACCTACTGTTTTTTTATTAATATCCTGGATAATTGCTTCTGCGTATTTTGATAATCTAGCTTCTGTATAACGCATTGCTGCTGGTGAATCTCCATCAATACTTCCATTATTTCCATGCATGTCAATTAACGGCAATCGCATTTTAAAATCTTGCGATAAACGTGCCATTGCTTCATAAACAGCAGTATCTCCATGAGGATGATATTTCCCGATAACATCTCCTACAATACGAGCTGATTTTTTATAGGGTTTATTACTAAAAAGTCCCAATTTATACATTGCAAATAGAATTCTTCGTTGCACAGGCTTTAAACCATCTCGAACATCTGGTAAAGCACGATCTTGAATAATGTATTTAGAGTAACGGGCAAAGCGTTCACCAACAATCACATCTAAATTTTCATTAAGAATTTTTTCTTCAACAAAATCATTGATTTTTTTAGTGATATTAGTCTTCTTGGCCATTTGCTTCTACCTCCACATTCTCTAGGGTAAAATTATCAACATATTCAAAAGAAACATTTTTCTCAATCCATTCTCGTCTTGGTTCAACATCATCACCCATCAACACACTAATTCTTCCATCTACATCACTAAAATCTTCAATATTGACACGAATTAAAGTTCTTGTTTCTGGATTCATTGTTGTTTCCCATAGTTGATCTTTATTCATTTCACCTAAACCTTTAAAACGTTGGATATTAATATTCTTATAATTACCTGCTTTTACTTTTAATTCTTCATCAGTCCAAGCGTACTCAACAATATTTTTTCCTGATATTTTATATAGTGGAGGTAACGCAATATAAATATAACCTGCATTAATCAATTCTGACATATAGCGAAAAAAGAAAGTTAGTAATAAAACTTGAATATGAGCACCATCAGTATCCGCGTCGGTCATGATAATAATTTTCTTAAAATTCGATTTTGCAATATTAAATTCGCGACCAAAACCTGCTCCGATTGCATGAATCATCGACATAATTTCTTCGTTCTTTAATAATTCGCTGGTTTTTGTTTTTTCTGCGTTAATAACTTTTCCTCGCAAAGGAAGGATTGCTTGATAACGACTATCGCGTCCTTGTTTAGCACTTCCACCAGCTGAATCTCCCTCAACAATAAATAGTTCATTGATCTCAGGATTTTTTTCTATAACTGGACAAAGTTTTCCAATCATATTGATTGGCTTACCGATTTTTTCCTTAATCATCCGAACAGAATCGCGTGCTTTTCGCGCTTCTTCTCGTGCTTTAAAAGCACGAAGAGCATTGTTAATTAAGGTGTTTGCAATTTCTCCTTTTTCCGACAAGTAAAATTTTAATTGCTCTCCAACCACTTGTTCTACGGCTGTTTTTGCATCAGCAGTCCCCAATTTATTTTTAGTTTGACCTTCAAATTGTAATAAATCTTCGGGAATACGAATTGATAATACTGCTGTTAATCCTTCACGAATATCAATTCCATCCAAATTCAAATCTTTTTCTTTTAATAATCCTTTCATACGAGCATAGTCATTGAATGCTTTAGTAAGCGCAATTTTAAATCCTGTTTCGTGGGTTCCTCCATCACGAGTACGAATATTATTTACAAACGAGAGAATATTTTCAGAATAAGTTTTGGTTGTATATTGAATCGCAGCCTCTACTTGAATCTTACCATAAGTACCAATCAAATAAGCAGGATCATGAATTTTTTCTTTATCCTCGTTTAAATTATTGACGTACTCTACAATACCATCATCAAATTTAAAAAGTTCATGAGCATTGGTTCGCTCATCATATAATTCCGCTTTTAATCCTTTAATTAAGAAAGCAGCCTCTTTTAATCGCTGAGCACATAGTTTATAATCAATTAAGGTTGTTGAAAAGATGGATGAATCTGGTTTGAAGACAACGGTTGTTCCTTTTTTCTTTGAAGAATCAGAAACAATTTTTGGTTTACGAATGACTCTTCCACCATCTTCATAGCGTTGAAAGTATTGTTTTCCATCACGATTAATGGTTACTTCAATCCATTCACTTAGTGCATTTACAACACTCGCTCCTACTCCATGAAGACCACCAGAAACTTTATAAGCACCAGTAGAATCAAACTTTCCACCGGCATGAAGCGTTCCAAAAACAACTTGAGGAGTCGGTACCCCTTCTTTGTGAACATCAATAGGAATTCCACGACCATTGTCTTGAACTTCAATAATATTTCCTTTATGAATGATAACTTTAACGTGGTTAGCAAAACCACCCAAGACTTCATCAATACCATTATCAATGATTTCCCAAATCAAGTGATGTAGTCCTCTTGAATCAGTAGAACCAACATACATACCAGGACGTTTTCTAACAGCTTCTAATCCTTTTAAAACCTGAATCTTCTCGCCTGTGTAATCATTGCTTTTCATTTTCGCCATATTCTTCATTCCTTCTTTTTTATCTATCTATATTATAGCATATATTTATTGAAATGTAAAACAATATTATACGATATTATATATACTCATTTATAATATTTGATTATATTTAACCTCTTTCGAAGGGTGTTTTTTTGTATTTCGGTGAGCATATTTAAAAATGGTCTATCTTGTCTTTATAAAATATTGTAATTATTATAATTTTATGTTATACTATTAAACAATATGGAGAAATAATATGATTATAAAATATGGTTTATTACTTGTTGCCTATCTTTTAGGATCAATTCCATTTGGTTTTGTTATTGGTAAACTAAAAGGAGTTGATATTCGAGAGCATGGAAGCAAGAATATTGGTACCACAAATACAGGGCGAGTCTTAGGAAACAAATATGCAGTGATGACTTATCTTCTCGATTCTTTCAAAGGATTTATTATTGTCTTCTTGTTTCGATTTGAAATAATACCGAGTGAATATTGCTTTTTGTCTCCTATGATTTATGGATTATGTGCTATTCTTGGTCATACTTTTTCTATTTACCTAGGCTTCAAGGGAGGAAAAGCAGTTGCTACTAGTGGTGGTGTAATACTTGGTTATTGCCCATGGCTTTTAGTAATTGGATTGATTATCTTCTTCTTTGTCACCTATTTATCTAGTTACGTCTCATTAGGTTCCTTGGTTTCAGCTTCTGTGATTACGATTTTCGTAATCATCCTTACAATTATAGGTCAAGATCCAATTTTTCTAAAGAACATTGACATCAGTTTTGCCATTGTTTCACTCATTGCTCTGCTTGTTATTTATTTACGCCATGTTAGCAATATTAAGCGTTTATATCATCATGAAGAATCCAAGATTAAGTGGGGGAAAAAATTCACCAAATAAAAAAGTATGCCTGTGAAGGCATACTTTTATTATTCATTTCCTTATTGGTTTTTTGCTTGATTCATCGAAGCCATAACTTGACGAACTTGCTTTTCTGATGGTGTTCTTCCCATTTGTTGGAACATAACACGAATCATTTTTTCATTAACAGGAGGGTTTTTTTCAAGATATTTAGTCATTATTTTCCTAGATACAAAAAAGCCTATTACTGCTCCCACAACTAAAATACCAAAAAATATCAAACACCAAGCCCAAATTTGTAGCTCCCACATATTAATTCACTCCTTTTTTAATATAAGTTATTTTACTATAAATCCCAAGAAAATGCAAGTATAAGTATTATTATAAATAAACAGTATTCGTTTTCATTGTTATTATTATAAAAATATCTTTACCATTATTACATTTTGTAGTATAATATATGTGAATTCAAAGGAGGACTTTTTATGCCAAGATTTATTACAGATTCATGCATCGCTTGTGGTACATGTGCATCTGAATGCCCAGTTGATTGCATTAAGGAAGGCGATATTTATGTTATCGATCCTGAAGCATGTATCGATTGTGGATCATGTCAAGAAGTATGCCCAGTAGAAGCTATTATTGAAAAATAAAAACTAACATAAAAAAGTAGCCTTAGCTACTTTTTTTTATTTCAAACAGATGATTGGATCTGTTTCTATTTCTGAAACCATAATTTGCTTTTCTAAACCTAGATCTTTTTCAAGGTCTTTTTTTAATTGATAAAAAACAAACTTTTCAATGCCATGATTTACTTCAATGATATTTAATCCCAAGTATTTTGCATATTGAGCATTATTTAGTTTTACTTCTCCTGTTATCAATACTTGACAGCCATTGGCACACGCTCGTTCAATATCATTTTGGTGAGCACCGCTTCCCCCAATAATACCTATTTTAGTGATTTTCTTCTTTAAATCTCCGATTACTTTTACACCTGTTAAATGAAAAGTCGCTTTAACAAATTGTGCTAAATCATAAAGGCTAATTTCACGAATAGTACCAAAACGCAAATAGTTTTGTTTCCCAATAACTTGATTATCAATTTTAATATTTTCGATTGCAAGTAAATTAGCAAGAACATCATTTACGCCACCCAAACCAACATCTAAATTTGTGTGCATAGCATAGACTGAAATTTCATGTTGCAATAATAATTTTAATACTTCTCCTTGTTCCGTATTCAATAATATCTTATGAAGTGGTTCAAAGAAAAAAGGATGGTGGCAAATAATCAAATTAGCTTTATTTTCTATTGCTTCCTTTGCAACATCAATGGATAAGTCTAGTGATAATAAAATCTTGTTGATGATAAAATCATCACACCCAATTATCAAACCAATCTTCGATTGATCAAAATCTTCAGCATGTTCAAGGGGAAATCTTCTTTCAAGATAAGCGATTACTTCTTTTGCGAGCATATAATTTCGTCTAACCTCCTTATTTTTTCTTCTATTGACACAACTTTCATTTCAATTAGTGACAATTTATTACGTTCTTGTTTTAATTTTTCGATTAAAATAGGGCTTCTTTTTTTCAATAGGATAGGACCAAACTTTAATTCATTTTCAGTATATTTTTGCTTTTCACTAGAAAATTCACAAATTACAATTTCATAGTATTTTTCATCCTCATAAACAATATCTTCATCAATGATTTTATAGTTATTCATCATGAGATACTCTCGTAAATTATGTACATTTCGATTTGCTTGGAGAACAAAGCGTTTAATAGTTCTGTTTTTATTATTATCCAATATTTTGATAATATTAAAACCACCCATTCCTGAAATAACTACTACTTCAATATCTTCCCACAAATCTTCTAAGCCATTTCCAAGAGTAAAAACAACTTTACTTGATAATCCTTCCTGAGTAATATTCTTTAGAGCGCTTTTTAATGGTTGACTTTTATTATCAATCGCTTGAGCAAATTCGATATGATGATTTTCAAAAGCTTCTAGGATTAAATATCCGTGGTCACAACCGACATCAGCAATTTTCTTATATGGTGCAATATAATTTGCAATTGTCTTTAATCTTGTTGATGCCATCTTTGCTCCTTTCTAATAAATAAAGCAGATAGATGTCTATCTGCTATTTACTTAAACTGACTTAGTCTCTTTTGTCTGGTTGGATGACGAAGCCTTCTAATAGCCTTAGCTTCTATTTGTCTAATTCGTTCGCGTGTAACCCCGAATTCTTTTCCTACTTCTTCTAAAGTATGAGGTTTTCCATCGGTTAATCCAAAACGTAAACGTAATACTTTTTCTTCTCTTGGTGTCAATGTCTTTAATACGACATCTATTTCTTCTTTATATTTTTCATTAATCGTATAATCTAGTGGATTTGGTAAATCACTATCATGAACGAAATCGCCTAGTGTTGAATCATCTTCTTCACCAACTGGAGTCTCTAATGAAACGGGTTCTTGAGCAATCTTTTGAATTTGCTGAACTTTCTCCACGGTAATCTTCATCTCAGCTGCAATTTCTTCAGGAGTAGGTTCACGACGCAGATCTTGTGTTAGTTTTCTCTGTGTTCGTACTAATTTATTAATTGTTTCAACCATATGAACAGGGATTCTTATGGTTCTTGCTTGATCAGCAATGGCTCTTGTAATTGCTTGACGAATCCACCAAGTTGCATATGTAGAGAACTTGAATCCTTTTGTTGGGTCAAATTTCGTAACCGACTTCATCAACCCCATGTTTCCTTCTTGAATCAAATCTTGGAATTGCATTCCACGACCTAAATATCGTTTTGCGATTGATACAACCAATCGTAAATTGGACTCAATGATAATCGCCCTTGCATCTTCACCTTCGTCAATGCATAAATTCAATTTTTCTTTTTCATCTTCCGATACTTCTCTACGTCCATGATCAACCATTTCCATAATATCTTTTGCGATTAAGCCCTGTTGAACAATTCGGGATAATTCTAGTTCTCTTGTTGTATTTAATAGTGGTACTTGACCAATTTCTTTTAAGTACATTTTAACTGGATCATCAGCCTGGCTATGAGTAACAATAGATGATACGATATCTTCAATATCTTTTGTTTTCAAATCGTTTTCAATTTCATTGGTAAATTCAGTAAATTCAGGATCTCCTTCTAACTCTCCAATGAAACCATCAAAGTCTTCAACAAACTTATCCGAATCAATATCAATATCATTCGATTCATATGCCTCTAAATCAGCATCGCGAACGATATCGATATTTAGGCTTTCCAGTTCTTTTGTTACTTCATCAAATATTTCACTTTCTTCATCAACGATTGCAAGGATACTCTTTAAGGCTACATAGCCTTTTTTCTTTCCTTCTTCAACAATTTGTTCTAATTCCGGATTTTCATAATTCATGATATCACTCCTCGCTTTTAACTATTTTTGTTGTAAGTCTTATTGATTCACCATATTCCATTACATCTTTATCATCAATCTCTTCACTATTCTCAATTTTCTTTCGTAAGTTTTCTTTTTTCTTTTCTTGAAAGTGTTCTTGGTTGATTTGTAAGCATTGTTCTAACGATATGCAGTTTTGTGGGTTAATTTCTTGCAATACTGACTCTAGTATTACTCTTTCTTCTTCTGATAATAGTACTGCAAAATCATCATTTACCTTATCGTGATTATTATAATAACTATATAAATTCCATATAATTCCACGATTGATTTTTTTATCTGAGTAAACAAAATTTGTTTTTTCACTAGTAATGATTGTGCAAGCATCTTTAGATGTATATGCATGATAGATAGCGTGTCTTTCATTTGCAAGATATCGTTTTTCCCTTGTTGTTTTTCTTTGTCCCTCTCTTGGAATTTGAGGAACATCAATTGGTCGTTGCTGAATGTTCTTCTTAAAATCATCTTTAATAGATGTGTCTGTGATATTTAATTCATCAGCAATTTTCTTTACGTAAAATTCAGTCAACGAATTTATATTTAACATTTTCAAAAAAGCAAAAACATTTTGTTTGAAAGTTTCAATACTATAAGAATCATTTAGATTCAATTTTCTTTTTTCTAATTCGTATAAATATTCTGGAGCACTCATTGCTTTATTTTCAAGAAAATCGTGCAAACTCTCCGTGCCAAATTGATTGGCAAATTCATCTGGATCAAGTCCTTGAGGAAGTAACATTACTTTTATATTGCAATTAGCCCGATGAAACATCTCAATCGCTCTTTTTGTTGCTTCGATACCAGGATTATCTCCATCAAAGCATAATGTAACATTATTCGTTGTTTTTCTGATTGCTTGAATTTGTTGGTTTGTAAGAGCCGTTCCCATTGTTGCAATTGTATTTTCTACCTTTGCACGATAAGCGGCAATGACATCCATAAACCCTTCAAAAATAAAGACACGATCTTTTTGTTTCATCACATTTACTGCACGAGAATAGTTGTAAAGAATGTTACTTTTCTTAAAAATAACATTCTCATTACTATTAACATACTTTGGTTCATCTTTTCCAGTTTTATGATAAATTCTTCCACTAAAACCTACAATATTTCCATTCATATCATCAATAGGAAACATGATTCGCGAACGAAAAAGATCATAATAAGTATTTTCTTTTCCTGCTTTAATTAATCCTACTTCTAGTAAATTTAATGGTAGATAAGGATTATCTCGTTCTGTCAATGCTTTGTAAAGTAAGTCAAATTCATCACTTGCCAAGCCAATTTTAAAACGACGAATGATGTCTTCATCAATAAAACGACTATGTAAATACTTGATTGCTTCTTTCCCTTCAACAGAGTTCTTTAAGTAAAACTCGTAATAGTTGGTAGCATCTTGCATGATTTTAAGGTATTTTTGTAGATTCAAATTAATATTATCATCAATATCAACTTGAATTCCCATTTTTTCACCAACATATTTAATCGCTTGGGGAAAGCTTAGGTTTTTATATCTTTGAACAAAACCAACTGCATTTCCTGAAGCTCCACAACTAAAACATTTAAATACATTTTTACTTGGTGATACAGACAAAGAAGGATTGGTATCATTATGAAAAGGACAAATTCCTTTATAATCGCTACCTTTCTTCTCTAGTTTAATATGCTCGCCGATAATTGCAACAATATCAGCATTTTCAGTTATTTTCTTTATCGTTGCTTCGGATATACGCATATTTTTCACCTCTATTTTACTAATTCACTCAAATAATGAATTAAATCATCAATTTTAACTCGGGTTTGTTGCATTGAATCTCGCTCACGAACAGTAACCATTTTGTCTTCTAAAGTATCGAAATCAATAGTTACACAGTAAGGAGTACCATTTGCATCTTGACGGCGATATCTCTTTCCTATTTGACCACTCGTATCATAGTCACAAGCAAATTCTTTAATTAAAAGGTTAAATACTTTTAAAGCCTCCTCATTTAGTTTGTTTACTAATGGCAATACTGCAACTTTCTTTGGTGCTAAAAATGGTTTTAAGTGTAGGACTTCTCTCGTTTCTCCATTTTCTAGTAGTTCTTCTTCATAAGCGCTTGTTAGCACAGATAATAATAATCGTTCCACTCCTAAAGATGGTTCAATGACAAAAGGTAAGTATTTTGTATTTGTTTCTGGATCAAAATATTCTAAGCTTTCTTGAGAATGTTTTTGGTGAACTCCTAAATCATAATCAGTACGATCAGCAATTCCCCATAATTCACCCCAACCAAAATAGAACAAGAATTCAATATCTGTGGTTGCTTTAGAATAAAAACTTAATTCTTCTACATCATGATCACGATAACGAAGTCTATTTTTATCTAGACCCATGTATTCAAGGAAATCAAGACAAAATTGCTTCCAGTATTGAAACCATTCTAAATCAGTTCCTGGTTTACAAAAAAATTCAAGTTCCATTTGTTCGAATTCACGAGTACGGAAAATAAAATTACCTGGAGTTATTTCATTACGGAAACTTTTTCCTATTTGACCTATTCCAAATGGTAGTTTCTTTCTTGTCGTTCTTTGTACATTCTTGAAATTTACAAAGATTCCTTGAGCTGTTTCAGGCCGTAAATAAACAATGTTTTTATCATCCTCAATAACTCCTTGATTTGTTTTAAACATTAAGTTAAATTTTCTAATTTCAGTAAAATTATTTGATCCACATGAAGGACATTTAATTTCATGCTCTTTTATGTATTCTATTAACGCCTCATTCGTCATACCATCTCCGGTAATTTCACCTTTTGTATGGTCTTCTATTAGTTTATCAGCCCGATAACGAGTACCACATTTTTTACAGTCGATTAATGGATCACTAAAACCACCAACATGGCCACTGGCAATCCACACTCTTGGATTCATTAAAATAGCACTATCCATTCCGACATTGTAAGGGGATTCTTGGACAAACTTTTTCCACCATGCTCGTTTAATATTGTTTTTTAGTTCAACGCCTAAAGGTCCATAGTCCCAAGCATTTGCTAATCCACCATATATTTCGCTTCCTTGATATACAAATCCTTGATTTTTCAAAAAAGCAACAAATTTTTCCATGTTAATTTCTGCCATGATATAGCTCCTTTTCTAATAAGTAACATACTAACATAATCAAATTATAATGTAAAGAAAGAAATATTCCGTTTTTGATAAATAAAAAAGTTAGTGTTTTTCTAACTTGTATTAAAATCTATGAAACTTTCCTCTTTTCATTTCCATATTGCGATTATCTTCCTTTACATATTGTAACATATTATGTTAAGTTTGTCAAAGTATTTTCTGATGAGATAATGGATAAAATGTTATATTACAATACATATGAGACCAACATTGATTAAAACGCAAAAGTGATTTATACTTTGTGTTAAGAAGATGACCACAACGAAATCTCTTCACACAAGGAGTATAAATCACATGAATATTATAACACATCATTCTCATGATATCAAAACAAAATTTCATGCTGTTTCATCTTATCGTAATAATCATTATTCTGTTGCTCATAT
>JAEZSA010000141.1 GCA_023422115.1 Bacillota bacterium
GAATATCGCATGACTCGGCTAACGAACATATACCTGTTTCTTTTCGTGCGTTTATTCCTTTTAAAAGTAACATTTCTATTTGTGGCTTTATTTTAGGATCATCTAACATTTTTGGTATATTTACTAGCCAATTAATGACTGGTGCAATATCAACATTAGGACACATTTTTTGAAGTTCGAATGAGTGATCTAATAGAAAGTTGTTTCTCATATTAAAACTTGGCGTCATAATGCGATACATCTCGTTAATAGCTAACTCATAATTATCTTCGCTCATGTAAGGTTTTATCATTTTCATTATTTGCTCTACGCATTCTCTTCTTAATGTGTCATTTACAACATCATAATAATTTTCCATATTGATTGATGTTACGCATTCAGATGGATCATCTAACTTTTCTGCTGAGCATAAATAAACATAGTCTTTTTCTAACATATCAAATGTAAATTCATCAAACGGACGATACTTAAAGAAGCTAGTTTGTCTACTAACTTCTTCTTTTTTATCAATACATTTGTTTAGAAAATCTATTTTATTATTCATATCAATTATTTAATGATGTAAATTTTATCAAATTCCATTGTGCCTTTAAGTTTGCGTTCTTTATTAGTCAGCGGTTCAAATAAAGGAACCAATGATGTATCAATAACTGCAACAGTATAATCAATAATTGTTTTATCAATATTTGTATTTAGACCAAACATAAAGATGTAATCTACATCAAAACTAGGCATGTTAGTAACAACTTTAGCTCCAACAGAGATTTTGGAATCATCTATATTGTTTAATCCTGTTGTCTTTTTCAGCAATTTTACTAATCCATCCATTTTTCCATCGTCGGAAATAATATTTTTTAATTTAGCAACATCCGGAGCAGACTTAGTAAACTCATCTTTACATTCTTCTAAGAATACAGTTAATTTAGAATCATCTATTTTATAAGCAATAATATCAATATAATCCCTCAAAACATTTCGCCCTGAACCAGATAAAATGCATCTATCTCCCTGAGCTCCTGGATAACTCACAGCCAATAACTCACATTTGAGTTTCTTATATAATTCGACACTAGCAAAAGTGATTACATCTTCTTTAGCCTCTTTAAACGATAATTCTGTAATCTCAAGTGGTTTAAAATTTGATGTCTTTATTGAATCTAAATATCTATTGATTGGACTGCTATTCCACTTTACTTCACATATCTTGTTTCTATTTTTATCTGTTAAAATTAATTTTGTTGATAAGAAAAATATGCATTTAGATGTCATTGATGGATTAGTGCACAAATAATCATAAAGATCATCATCTTTAATAATATATACCCCATCAGATACCTTTTTGAAAATGTCATAACTTTCTATATTTAAAGCAACTCTAAAAACATAAAGTGCATCTTCGCTAGAAAAAACATTATTCTTTGTATTAATTATATTAATCACAAATCTTAATAACTCATTTTCATGAGCGGTACCATCAAAAAGAGAACCATAACCACCACGAGCTTTAATTTTATCGCTTCTATTAACCTGGATTTCAGTTGTGCATTGATCTACGCCATTAAGCATATTACTAAAATATAAAACGCCTCTATCTGGGTCCATTGCGTGGCCAAATCTATTGATTTTAGAAGTCAATGTATCTTCATCCCACTTAAATCTAGTTGAATCAACAATAACAGACTTCAAGTCTGCTTTTTCGTATTTGATAAAGGCTTCACTTTTTAGAATCTTGTAATCATTGCGTAAACCATTAAAGAATTTATCATATGTTTCAGACTTCTCAAACGAACATAAAATTTCCTTAATAATATTGAAAATATCTTCTGAATAATGGATACACGAGAGTGCATTCTTTTTAGTTTTAAGAGTATCTAATCCTTCGAGAGTTTCCCATTGCACAGCATAAAATAAACCGCCAAAACGATATGACAAAACTTCCTCTAATTCATCAGTGATCTTGTCGCCACCACCAAAGTCTTGTTCCATTCCCTTGTTAGAAGGATATATTTTTAACATAGGAGCTTTAAATACTTTGCTCCAATAATAGACATCAGATCTTTGCATTTTGTGATCATCAGTTGGAACGGCAGTAGAATATTCTACAAGTAAAAGAGGATATTCCTTGTTATCGCTAATAGCACTTATTAAAACATCGACATCTTTGCACTTTCTAATTCTATCAACCAAAGAATCATTTTCAGAAAATTCTTTTCTGCCTTTTTTGGTATAAATATTATAAATTTTACCATTAAAACCGGCTTTCTCGATATATTCTTTAAAATCTAATCCTTGTTCTAATACTTCTGCATATATTCTTATAGAATTAATAACCATTTTATGACTCCTTTTTGAAAACAAGCACATGTTCTTTCTTTCCTTTTGTTCTATATGATTTTATAAACGACCTAGATGTATCATCTAAAAATGTAAAAGAATAGTCGATCAGTTTCCAATGTAATTTTTTGCAAATAGCTTCCATATTTTCCTTAGCTTCATATAATTCGCCTTGAATTTGCCCATCGCCCATAACCAAAACTGCAATACCGTTTTTTTTCAGTGTTTTGTTACAAGCAGATAAAATTTCATACATATCATCGTCGAATTTTTCTTTTGGTTTTTTTAAACTAGAAAATTCTCTACGAGAACCAATTTCGGAGTTCATAGAATATTTGACATCAAAATCTAACCAATTCATTCTATGCTTATGATATAAATAATAGTCATATGTATTTGGATAAGGAGGCGAAGTTAAAATTAAATCTACAGAATTTTCAGCAATTACCTCATAACATTTTTTTGAATTATATAAAATTGGATTAGCATCAATGTTCGCAAAATCGTCCTTAATATTTTTGAAATTTTCTAGCGTCGATTGAAATTTTTTAATATATAGTGAGGCAATATAGTCAATGTTTAGTTTTGGCTTTTGAACTGCTGCATAT
>JAEZSA010000155.1 GCA_023422115.1 Bacillota bacterium
CATAAGAATCATCTTCTTGTGCCATCCAGTTCTTATAATTAAGAGCAAACAGAAGTGATGACGAGTCCTTTAAAGTTTTTTGATAAATACACTGAAGCAAAGAAGGATCCACCCAGTCGCAGCTGCCTAGAAACATAACGTACCGACCACGTGCAAGCAAAATTGCGTAATTGTAAGCGCTTGCTAAAGAGCAAAAATTATCACTTTTTACGAGAGTAAAGTTACCATGTTCTGCACAAATAGCTGTTAAAAAAAGGAGAGACGAATCAGAAGTATGGGGATTAAAACAAATTATTACTTCAAAATCAGTGAAAGACTGGTCAATCAAAGACGATATGCATTTGTCGATATGCTTTTCAGCATTATATACATAAATTATTATGGTAAAAAAATGCTTTTCACTAGAAAAATAGGCAGGATTCAAAAAACACCTCGTCCCAATATCGGCACTTTCTCTGTAATCATACACCTGACTTCGAACAGCGGGAACAACAGAATTTTCATCGGAGGTGAGTTGAGAAAAATCTTTTAAAATACATTTCAAAAGCGGCGGCGATTCAATAATTTTTCTTATATCTTCAGAATCAAGCGGTAATTGTCCAAAACCAAACCCAGACATCCAAGGGAAGTGCTCTTTAACTCGCCATATCAGCTGACACACTTTTCTATCGAGAAGTTCTTCAATTTGAGGAAATGAATCTCTATGTTTTTTTGAAAAAACAACCAAATCGTGAGCAGTAGCAACTATACCTTTTATATGTCGGATAGTAGATCGCTTTGGATTCATGGCAGAACATTCGTGTGTAAACTGAACATAAACATAGCCAATTTTCTTACAGAACTCTACGTTGGCACTACACAAAAAAGCCTTGCATAAAAATAAATTATCTTCAAACAATGTCGCATTAAAAACAATGCCATTATCCACTAGCAAGGATTTCCTAAACACTTTCGACCAAACTGCAAAAGATTTAATATCTTCAGTACAAAATTGAGAAAAAGCTTCGCGTCCATTTAGAGTAAAATCACCATCCAGATCTGTGCGGATGACTTTGCCTTCAGAATCAACCCGCCGACAACTAAAGTGGACAATATCAACTTCAGGATTATTCTCCAAAACAACAAGAGACCTAAATAAAAATCCAGGAAGAATGTAGTCATCACTGTCTACAAACGATATATATTTCCCCCTAGAGAGATCAATTCCTTTATTTCGAGAAAATCCCTGCCCCTCCTGCTTGTCATTTCGCAAAACAACGATACGATTATCATGCAAAGCCAAATCCAAACAAACTTCATACGTATTATCTGTGGATGAATCGTCGATAATTATTATTTCTATATTGTCAACATATTGAGTAGTAATACTATTTATACACTTAGGCAATAACGACTCTTGATTATGCACAGGAACAATTACTGAAACCAAGGGAGCCGAAGGAATATCCTGTACATTGCCAACTGAACACTTCTGGGTTTTTGCTGGAGGAAGAAGGCTAATAAAGTCAGGATGCTCCGCAAATAACGTCGAAAATCCTTTCAACAAAGCATGAATAAAAGTAATATTTGACTTTAAAGCACTATAATCTACTTCGCGCAAGCATATACCATCAAAAGAATTGTAGTAAGAAAATATTGGCAAGAGCAAACGTCGCTCAATACTCCACTTTTGCGAGTTTACAAATCGTTCATACGGGATATACGTAGCATTACTAGCATACAATTCCTCACGAAGTAATAATTTTTGTATTGCGGAGTGTATATGTTTCATGCCCCAAGACACTGGTCGCAGACTCGAATTAGGGGTCAACATATTAAAATAAACGACTTTATCAACACAAAGACACGATTCCGAGCTAAGCATTGCTTTAGACAAAAAATGCAAATCTTGATGAAAAAGACCATGCTTGAAAAACAAACCATTATTGCGAATGAAATCTAAGAAATAAATCTTTCCCCAGGTGCCCCATGGCATCAACCCGGCCATGTAGGCAGTACACGCTTTTCGTCCGCAAAGTTTGACGTTTTTTGGTTTAAATGTCCTTATTATATTGCCGTCAATATCAACCTCATCTACTCCAAAGACCACAATGTCATACGGGAAGCAATTGATAATTCTTTGCGCCTCAAACATAAAATTCGAATCAATAAAATCATCAGCGTCTACAAATAAAACATATTTGCCACTGGCAACTGTTAATCCGAAATTCTGAATTGTACTTTGTCCGTAATTTTTATTCATGAAGTACAATGTTGTTCGCTGTGAAGAGTCGGCAAAGCCACAAAGTATATTTTTACTGGAATCTGTAGAGCTGTCATCGATAATAATTATTTCAAAATTTTGAACTGTTTGGTTCGTAACTGAGTCAAGACATTTTTGTAAATAATTAGCTTTATTATAATTTGATATTATCAAAGAAAACAATGGCGCATTTTCAGCAGATTGCTTTTTATACAATTCCCAATCTAGACTATTGACAGAGAGAAAATCAATATTATTTTCTTGTTCCAAGCAGCTTTTAGCGTCAAAAGAAGTCGACAGATTGTGCAGTGATGCATATACGATTGAATAGTCACGAATTAATAATTCTAAAAGAATCTTAGGAATATATTTTGTTTTTGCAAGTTTCATGAATGCATTGTCGGAAAATTCATTTTTATGAATTCTTGACAACGCATTTAACATCGCGACTCTATCCCAAGTGTATAAAGTCTCGATACAAAATTTCATAAATTTGCTTTCAATATTAATTTTAGTCATGTCACAAAAATTTATCAGCTGAGTAATAGTAGCTACAAACGAATTAAAAGACCGAAGATAATTTGACGTGGCCGACAATGAGCCCGACCTGCAAATTCTAGTATATGCGCAGAAAGATAAAGAAATAACTTCTTCAGCATATCGCAACGAATATAGATTAAAAATCAAATCTTCGTGAGGTTCACATTTAGGAAATCTTATCGAGTGTTTATTTAAAAATTCACGGTTGAAAAGTTTTGAATAAGGACCATATGAACCAAATTCTCGTAGTAAAAAAGAAGAGATTCTCTCCTCCAGAGCATAAGATTTTGATTCAATCTTGGATTCAGTAACCACGCCGT
>JAEZSA010000005.1 GCA_023422115.1 Bacillota bacterium
TTAGGGCGTAAAGTAGAACCATTGGTTCCAACACCACCACCACGAGACATAATTTCCATAACTTGTTGACGGTGAATGCTAATTCCCCCTCGCGAGTCATGAATAAAAGGCATAACAAAACAATTAAAATAGGTAACAGCACTGTTAGAACCAGCACCAAACAGAACTCTTCCTGCAGGTACAAGGTTCAATTCTGAAAGTTCATGATAGAAGTCAGTAACAACTTCCATTTTTTCGCCTTGACCCAAATTATTGGCTAAGCGATGACAAATTTGTTCGAAAAATAATTCCAATGGTTTGTCTACTTCGTTTAGATGTCGTTTAATGATTCCATGAGCATCAATATCAAGACACATACCAATATATTCTTGCTCTACTTCAATATATATATGACCAGATTTATAATCGATATCTTTAATATTACCGATACCTCTAGTTGGGAATTTAGGATCATCCTTTACAATACAAACAACTACATCACCAATTCCAATCGAACAGTGATTGATATCTTTTTGGGCATAACGATCGAGCAAAACTAAGCGTGACACCCCTGTAAAAGTCATATGCATTTTCTCTTTGTCAATTAAAAATAAGTGGGGGAAGTAATTCCTGATGTCATTATTTAGTTTCTCAATGATATGGTCATTATAGAAAACTCTATCTACATTGTTCATAGCAAAAATCCTTTCTAAGTAAACCGATATCTAATTATACTATGAAAAAAAGCAAATTAAAAGAAGAAAAAAATGAAAATATTTACTCCTATTTTTTCACTTATTCACTGAAAATATTCATTGAAAAGATGAAAAATATAATCTTTAAAAAAACAAATTTGTATATTACTTTTTTGCTTTTTTTGATATAATAAGAATGAGGTAGTAAATATGACTAGAGATATTGTAACCAACTTAAGACTATCAGCTAACAACCTCCATCTAAAGAGTATTTTTAATACGGAAGCTTATCTTGAACTGGGAAACATTGATTATGTGATTCTAGAAAGATTGCTCAATTATGAGATGGTTACAATCAATGATATTACTGATTTTTCAATCCAAAATATTGGTATTGGACGAATGAATATTCAGAAAGAAGAATTAAACAACAAGATTCCATATTTATTCTTTAAAAATATTGTGGAGAAGGATAAATTAAAGCAACTTTTCATTAGTTATGGAGTATTAAAATATATCAACGATGATAATAAAGAAGTATTTATGCCCATGGTTTTAATTCCTGTTGACATTATTGTGACTTCTGAAAATATATATTTTCAATTAATCAATACACCAATAGAAAACCCATTATTATTTTCTACGTTAGCAGATAAAATAAAAAGTGATGTTTTATGGAATAATAAATTAAATAGCATTTATACAATCGATCAATTTTGTTTAAGTTTTACAAAGAACGAAGAATTTAGTATCGGTCTAGAGAATTATTTAACTTATGGAAATATTAGAAAAAAAGATGTTTTGCTTGACTTCTCAAAGTTAGAAAGAAATAAAGAAATAGAATATAAGTTGTTAGATAAATTATATTCAACTGATTTAGAGGATTTATATTACTCAAAAACATTAAATAAAACACAACGGGAGATTTTAGTTAATGCAGCTCTTGGAAAAAGTTTTTCTATTGTTGGACGTCTTGGTACTGGAAAGACTACAGTATTAAAAGATGTGATAATTAATGCTGTCAATCAAGAAAAGCGAGTTCTATTTATTTCTGATAGGGTAGAGACATTAAAAAACATTTTTGACTCAATGGAACAAATAAATATGCATCATTATGTTGCTGATTTGACACAACCATTCCCCCATTTGCAGAATATTAATATTGATGTTTTACCACGCAATTATCTTTCAACAAAAGAATTGAAGGATGAATTGTATGGCTGTTATCAAAAATTAAATCAATATGAAACAGCTATGAATGGAAGGATTGCTAATTTCCAGTACCTGGAAGTAGTTGATGAATTGATTCAATATAACGATTTACCAGATAAAAACATAGAAATTGATAGATTAGAAGAACTATATAAGCATGAATATAGTAGAATAAAAGAAAGCCTTGAGAAGATACAAACAGCATCCTTAAAAATAGATAATTTTAAAGAAAGCATTTGGAAAGAAATTCCAATTTTAAATACTGTTAAATATCCTAATCAAATTATTACATTGATCTATCAAATTGATCGCTGTTTTAGAACATTCTTTGAGGAGAAGAAATCCCTAGAAACTAATTTTGGTATCAAGAAGATTGAAAATTATGCAATGTTGAAGAACATTACTTATTACTTAGAAAACCTAGACATTTCATTGATACCAAGCAGTTGGTTAGAAGAAAATTTAAAAGGATTTAAAGACGCACAATTAGAATATAAGAATTTGAAAAATGAGATGAATGATCTCAAGGAAATTAATAATTGTATTAACCAACGCTATATCAACCTAGATTCAATTCGTATAGAAGATGAGATAGATATCGTATTTCAAAACTTTTTTAAACAGAATGAGATACAAAATATAAACAGTTTAAATGCCAATCGTAAGAATATAACAATAAGAATCAATAAAGGCGCTATTCAAAAAGAAATTTTCTTGAAAACGATAGAAAGAATGTTTGATTTTTCTGCTTGGGAATTTTGGAAAACAGATGAAGGGTTAGAAGAAATAATCAAATTTATTGATTATGTTACTACTCATAAAATCAATCGAAAAATTGTTAATATTGTTGTCAACAATCAACAGGACTCATTCATCAACAAATTAAATAAAATTACAACTGAAATAGATGAAAACAGAAAAATTACTGGTGACTTTCAAAAAAAATATCCAAAACTAACCATCAAAGAATGTTTTACGACTTTGAACTCTATTAATGATATCAAAAAAACGACTTCAAAATCCCTTAAGAATAAAGCGATTAATTATATTAGAAAAAAATATGACAATATCAAAATCGATGATTTGGTTACTGCAATTGATAAAAACATTGAAGCTTCTCATCGATTGAAGATTTTAAAAGAACAATACTTTAATCTAGCAAAAGTAAAGTATGATATCAATAATGATTTATATCAAGAAATAAATGTATTAAAAGAATATTTTGCTAATATCGGTCGTTATGAATATCGTGGAAGCATCACAAAAATGTTTTATAAATTAACTGAAAAAGAATTCATCGCAAAAGAGGAGTATGATAGGTTATTAAAAACATTTTTAATGTATAAAAAAGCATATGATGAACTATCTAATTTAGTAAAGGATTTATCAATGTATGATTTCATAGTGCAAGGAAATAATAACTATGAAAGAATTCTTAGCTTGGAAAGTATTTTTAAATATATTCAAAATTTATATTTTTCTAATGATCGTATGTTATTTGTTATTAGAACTAGTGAGCAAGATTATATAAAAGCAGAAAGCTATTTGGATATTCGTGACTCATTACATGAAAAAGATCAAAAGATTAGCGATTTAAAAGATAATAAAAAGTACAAATTGCTTTTTGGGACTTTATATCATGATGCAGATACAGATACTCAGTTGATATCTAAAACAATGCAAAATTTTGATGCCTATAGCAATTGTTTTATTAATTCTGCTTTTTTCATCAATAGTATCAATGAAAAACGCCATGCATTACTTATGACTCATATTAACACATGCAAAGAAATTGGTAATGCTCTTTCAGAAATATTTAAGACTTATTGTAAAATTTTTAAAGATGGAATCTCTCGTTACTATTATAGTGATTTTGAGGAAACGATTGAGTACACCAATAAACTATTAAATTCAAAAGAAGAACTATTGAATTACTTAGCAATAACAGATGGAATTAGTGTTTTAAATAAATATAAACTTGGAAAACTAATTAAATATGTCATTACAACAAAAAAGAAAGATAGAATGGTATACGATTTTTGTTCTGTTTATTTAAATGAATTACATAATAGATATTTAGCTAGCCATCCAATTCTTATAGAAATCAGTGATATAAATGCTTATTTACAAGAAATCAATCAACTTGAAACGAGTATTATTGTACAAGAAGGTAAAAACATTTTAAATGATATTCGAAAATTTAGCTTTCATAGAGCGAATTTAAGTGGTTTGAGGAATTTAGATTATCAAGGGTATATTCGCAAAACTAAAGGATTAAAGCATATTATTCT
>JAEZSA010000023.1 GCA_023422115.1 Bacillota bacterium
CAATCATTAGCTGTAACTATTAGAAAGATTAGTAATTATCAGCTTGACCATAAGAAACCAATTCTTTCTCACATTGGTAGAGAATTATCCTTGGGATTCATCACAGGTCTTGTTTTAGCAATAACTAGTTTTATTCTAACGTTACTTGTATTGTTGTTGAAGCAAAACAACAATCAAAACATATTTGTTTTAGCTACTGTAGTAAGTATTGCTCTTTTTGTTTCTATTGTTGTTGCCAATACTGTCGGTTCACTGATTCCTATTATTCTTAATAAATGTGGTGTTGATCCAGCAGTAGCTTCTGGTCCATTTATCACTACAATCAATGATATCTCTTCGATAACAATTTACTTTACATTAGCAACTTTATTAATCTATAATTTCCTTTAACAAAAAAACTACCTTTCAGTAATAAAAGGTAGTTTTTTTATTCTATACTTGCTATTTGAGCTCGATAAATATTGGCGTATACACCATCTAATTGCAATAATTCTTGATGAGATCCTTCTTCTACCTTTAATCCATGGTCAAGAACGATGATTTTATTTGCTTTTTGAATAGTGGATAATCGATGGGCAATAATAATGGAGGTTCTACCTTCAGAAACAATTTCTAAAGCCTTTTTGATCATAGCCTCTGTTTCTGTATCAATATGAGAGGTTGCTTCATCCATAATTAATACTGCAGGATCATGAATCAATACTCTTGCTAGAGCAATGATTTGTTTTTCACCACTTGACATATTAATTCCCGCTCGTGAAATTTCCTGGTTGATTCCCTTTTCAAAACGATCAATGATTTTTTTGCCCCCTATTTGCGTTAGTACTTCAACAATCCGTTCATCACTGATATCTTCTCGACCAAAGCGAACATTACTAGCAATCGTTCCCTTAAATAATACCGGTTCTTGTAATACAATACCAATATGCTCACGATAGCTTCGTTTGCTATAAGTGGTAATATCGATATCATCTATCCTAATCGTACCTTCTCCTTCTTTTAACTCATAAAATCGAAGCAAAAGACTCATTAAAGAAGATTTCCCACTACCAGTATGACCTACTAGACCGACAGTTTCGCCCTTATTTATATTAAAACTAATTCCCTTTAGTACATAATCATCTTTTTCATAAGCAAACCATACATTATCAAAAGTAATATCACCGTGATAACGAGGTAATACTTCATAGGTATTATCTTCTATTGGTCCTTCAATAATTTTATGAATTCTTTCTGTTCTGACTAAGGCGTGTTGGAATTCCCCTACTTGTGTGAAAATCAAGTTCACAGGATCGATAATTTTTAATAGATATTCATTATAAGCATAGATTAAACCAGCAGAAATAACAATTTCAGAAATGGTGAAATGTTGATAACCAAAATAAACAACTACAATTGTTGTGATAATTCCTCTCACAATTCCTATCATATTCCAACCAGTAGTAATATGTAATTTTACTTCTTTCATTTGCTCCCCAATATAACTTTTATTTAAATCATTAAATTCAGAAATGGTTTGCTTCTTGAAATTGAAGATTTGTAATATATTAATTCCATTGATTATTTCATTTATTTTTCCCACTAATAACGAACGTAGTTCATTGACTTTTTCCGCTATTTTCTTTAATCTAACCAAGAAAAAGCGAATCCAAATATAAGCCAGTGGATAGATAACAAAACTTAGTAAGGCTAATTTTGGATCAAGATAGAACATTCCCACATAAGCTAAGACAAAACTTAGCACCGCATTCATCAATACATTGGTTACTTGGCGATATAAGGAAATCATGCCATCCACATCAGAAGTGATTCTCGATGCCATCTTACCAGCAGGTTCTTGTTCAAAGTACTTGATTGGTAATCTTTCTATACTTTTCATAGCATCCGTTCTACCTTGTTGAGCAATATGAGTGACAACTTTATTATTGGAGATTGTTTGAATATAAGAAGCGATAATTGAAAAAACACTTCGTGCTAGTAATAATAACACCAAGATGATGAGAGTTGTAAAAATAGGGCGGTAGAAATCAATAACTTCTGTTGCTTTTAGTTTTACAACTTCATAAGTGAATGTCTGATCATCAGCATTGATAATTGTTAGGACATTATCTTTAATACTTTTTGTTCCCTCAATAATCTTGTTATCGGTAATATAAAAACCATCTTTGTAAATAATAAGAGAAAAATCATCAATTACTTGGTCATCTTTATCAAGATAACGTTTTTGCTTATAGATATTATCAAGATAATTAACTGTTTTTTCATCCTGATCCGCTACTTCTACCCATTCATATTCAATTCCTAGAATATACTCATCAAGGATTTGTTTTACTATTAAAGGAGATAAAAATCCTAGAATTTGAACTAATAAAATCATAAAAACACTAACAAGAAAATATTTTCGATATCCTTTTAGATACTTAAACGTTCTTTTTATATTTTTCATAGAACACCTACTTATTAGAAAGCTGCTCGATATACTGGCGTTTATACCAGTTATCATACTTCAACAACTCTCGATGAGTACCTACATTGGTGATTTTACCATTCTCAAGGACGATAATTTTATCTGCTTGATAGATTGCTGAAAAGCGATGGGCAACAATGATATTCGTTTTATCTGCTCTTGATTCTTTTAAATGCCCAATGATATTAGTTTCTGTTAAGGCATCTACTGCACTTAATGAGTCATCCAATATTAAGATTTCTGGGTTTTTAACCAGAGCTCGAGCAATTGATAATCGTTGTTGTTGGCCTCCCGATAGGCTTGCACCCAGTTCACCAACCATTGTTTCGCTACCATAAGCTAAATCCTTAATATCCTTTTTAAAATCAGACAAGGTAACAGCCATATCTATCTGTGCTTGTGACGCTTTCGGATTACCTATTAAAATATTTTCATCTACAGTTTTTCTAAATAAAATATGTGCTTGTGGTACATAACCAACCAAGTTATGAACATCTTCAATTTTATAATTTTCGATATTTTTCCCATCTATCAAAATTTCACCACTAGTAACATTAAATTCTCGTAACAATTGACGAATCAAAGTTGATTTACCTGCTCCAGTAGGACCTACGATTCCTATTGTTTCTCCTTTGTTGATGGTGAAATTGATGTTTCTGATAATTTCATGGGTATCAAAAGGGTATTTGAAACTAACATTTTTAAAATCAATCTTTTGAAAAGTAAATACAGAAGAACTTTCTTCTTCATCTTTTACAATCGGTTCTAGATTCATAATCTCATAGTAACGATTATCAGAAATCGTTGCATTATTGATTGTATTTAGAACATTGCTTAAAGCTACCAATGGCCCATATAGCATTCCAATATACATAACAAAAGTAATTAAATCACCTGTTGTGATTCTTGATGTAATTACCATATAGCTACCAAAAGCAAAAGCTACAAAATAAGAAAAAGCATAGATAAATTCAAAAAGAGGAGTAAATAGTGTTTCAAATTTTAAAATCCTTCTCCAAGAATTGATATCAGCATCAATGGCATCCTTTGTTTTTAAAAAATCATTTTCTTCTTGACAATAAGCCCTTACTGTTTTGACCCCTTCAATTGATTCTAGAACCTTTTCTGTCATATCAGCATAAATTTCATGATGAATTTTATAATACTGACGTTTTTTCATTCTTGCTTTATTTAAGCGAAAAATAGCGATTGGCATAATCAAGATAGATATCACTGTTAAAATGGGATCAATCGTGAAGATCATCATAAAAATCGCTGATAAAACTACTCCAGAATTAAAAACTACACTTTGGAGAAATCCAGTACAAACCACAGTTAGTACTTCCAAATCATTGGTTGCTCTAGCAATTAAATCTCCTTTTGTATATTTTGAATAAGCGCTAGCATCCAAATCAAATAAGTGATTTAAATACTTATCACGCAATTCATAAGAGACTTTCTTACCTAAAACATTGATTAAGTAATGATATAAGATATTTAAAAAATATCTTACCACTGGTATTAATAATAAAAGACTGGAATAAAGGATAATATTGTTGATTGTTATCGTACGATTAGCAATCTCTTCAATTAATAATCCTAAAATTCTCGCTGGAAATACTGACATTACTGAAAGAATTAGTAGTGCCACGGCAGCTATAAGATATCTTTTATATTCTTGTTTAAAAAACCACTTTAAGTGCTTTAATACATCAGTCATATTTCTTCACCACGACAATAATATACTACTAAATGATTGTTAATACAACTAAAATGGAATATTAAAAACATTTTCAAAAATAAAAAGTTATTGCCATAGAAGCAATAACTTTATACTCGATTTTATCTTTCGCCTTTATCGTAAGGAATACCCTCTGCTTTTGGTGCTCTTGATTTCTTTGAAGTAAATGCAAGTACAATCAAGGTAATAAGATATGGTAATATACGATAGATATGTTGACTAACACCAATGGTATTAAGGAAATAAATTCCATCGTTATTGATATCGATATATGGATAACCAACAGCAATACACTTCAACAATCCGAATAATAGTGCTGCTGCTGCAATATTTTTTGGCTTCCAGTTACCAAATATCATAACCGCTAAAGCCAAGAAGCCAAAGCCAGCCACATCTCCATTACTAGAAGCGGCAACTGTTGTTACTGAATAAACAAAACCACCTAATCCAGCTAAGCCTCCTGAAATTAAAACACCAGCATAACGCATTTTATATACATTAATTCCTAACGAATCCGCAGCTTGTGGATTTTCACCACAAGAACGTAATCGAAGTCCAAATTTTGTTTTATATAGCATAATTGATAAACCAACATATAAAGCAAGACAAATCCAAGTAGTAATATATGTTTTATTGAATAAAATATTACCAATTACTCCTAAAGGATTTTCTAATTTAGTTCCTAGGCCAAAATCATCTTGATTCAACATGAAATAGTCGTTAGAACTATATTTTGACTCTATATTTAACACGCTTTGTGAGGTGATCAATAAGATCATAAACAATACAAAAGCAGGTGCTAAAAGGTTTAATGCACTACCACCAATTGTTTGATTTGCTTTGAGCTTAATTGCAGCAAACCCTAATAATAAAGAAAATAGAGCACCACCTATGATAGACACTATCATTCCTAATAATAATAGAGGTTGACCAAACGAAAGAGGAACCTTCAATAAAATGATACTTCTAACAAAATAAACTCCAATAAAAGCACCAATAATCATTAAGCCTTCCAAAGCAATATTGATTGTTCCACTTCTTTCAGAGAAAACACCAGCAAGTGCAACAATCATCAGAGGAATCGTATATAAAATCGTTTGTTGGACTAAATATGTCATTTTTCACTATCCTCCTCTGGTATAATTTTCTGTTTGACAACTTCTTTGTGTAATTTTTCTATTTGCAATTGTTTATTTTTTCTTTTAAATATTTTACCGTTTAGGAATTCTTTAAAAGCTAATGAGAAAGCACTCAAATAAACAATAGAAGCGATGATGATATCAGTGATGTATTCATTAAACGGAGTTAAATTTTTCAATTGTAATCCCGCAACATTTAAGTAAGACATAAAAATACCAGAAAAAATAACTCCCACTGGATTATTGTAGGCGAGCAAAGCTATTGGAATTCCATTAAAACCATTTGCAGGCAATGATTGATATGTCGACCAATAAAATTCAGTATTCCCTGATAAATAGTATAACGCAGCACTAATTCCTGCTAATCCTCCAGCAATAGCCATCGATAAAATAATGCTACGCTTTTCATTGATTCCCGCATATTTAGCAGCATGGCGGTTACTTCCACAAGCTTTTAGTTCATAACCAAATGTGGTTTTATTTAAAATAATATAGATTATTATCGCAATTAAAATAGCAACGATAATTCCACCATTAACTTGTGAATTAGGAAAAATTAAATTCAAACCCATTTTTGAGGTTGCTACACCATTTTCTGTAGTTTTATATAAATACGCTAAGTTCTTTGTTGGAGAAGGATCCAGTAAATGTTTAAATATTCCTTTATTATTGTCAAATAAAGATGTAACAATATTTGCAGCAATCCAGTTTGTCATGATACAAGTAATTACTTCATGGACATTGAGAAATGCTTTGAATATTCCTGGAATAACACCCCAAAGGGCACCTGCTAGAAAACCAGCTATAAATGCCAAGATCCATACAATCCAAGCAGGAATAATGGTTGTTGGGATAGAAAGTGCAACTATGAATGTAACTGCAGTTCCCATTAAATACTGTCCTGGAGCACCAATATTAAATAATCCTGTTTTAAATGCAACTGCTACTGATAGACCAGTTAGTATTAAAGGAGTAGCACGGAACAATACATTTCCTATATTTGTACTATTAAAACCAAAGGTAAGATTACTATTGATATCTCTTCCTGTATTGAATACCCCAAGGAAGATCAGTCTAAATCCTTCCCACACTGCTTTTAAAGATATTTCCCCTCCTGAAGTGATTGCCATGATAAATAAGATAAAGCCACCCAATAGAATACCAACAAAAATTGAAATCAAGGAAGACATAACCGATTTTGTTGATTCTTTATGATATAAAATTAATAGTTTAGGATCTTGATCATCAACTCTACAAAACAATGATTTAAACCATCGACCGAAAGATTTTAAAAAAACTTTAGTCTTATTTACTATTTTAATCATTTGTTTTTTCCCTCCCGTACTTTTTTGCACCGGCCATATGTAATCCAAGTTCTTGAATCGTTACTTCTTTCGGATTAAATTCACCAACAATTTCACCTTCATACATCACTAGAATTCGATCAGAAACATTCATTACTTCATCTAGTTCTAAAGAAATTAGCAAAACAGCTTTTCCTGCGTCTCTTTGACTAACTAATTGCTTATGAATATATTCTATTGCTCCTACATCCAATCCTCTTGTTGGTTGAAAAGCTACAAGCAAATCAGGATTACGATCGATTTCTCGTGCGATGATTGCTTTTTGTTGGTTCCCACCTGACATTGATCTAACAGTAGTAATAGCTCCTTCACCAGAACGAACATCATATTTACTAATTAAATCATCAGCATAACTTCTAACAGACTGATCATCAATGAATCCATGTTTTTGGAATCTTGGTTCCCAGTATCGTTGTAGTACTAAATTTTGGTCTAACCTAAAATCCAAAATAAGACCAAATTTATGACGATCTTCGGGAATGTGACTCATTCCTAATTTACTTCTTCTACGAATTGACATATGAGTAATATCTGTATTATTTAGCTCAATTTTACCGAAAGCTATTTTTTCTAATCCAGTCAAAGCTTGAACAAATTCTGTCTGTCCATTTCCTTCAATACCAGCAAGGCAAACAATTTCACCGCTTTTTACATCAAATGAAATATTTTTAACAGCATTGTTTTTGTGTTTCTTTGATGCTACAGTTAAATTTTCTACATTTAAAATGGTTCGCCCAATCTTTTCTGGTTGCTTGTCAACAACAAAACTTACTTTTCTACCT
>JAEZSA010000043.1 GCA_023422115.1 Bacillota bacterium
CTTCTGCAGCATGGCAAGGATTATATGATTATATCTCAAACCCAGAAGTAGGATTTAAATTAACAAATGGAACGACTTTTTTGGGAGGACTAATTGGAGGAACCATTTCTTTTCTAGTTGGATATTGGTTTTTTGGTAGGAAGAAATACAACAATAAAATGATGGATGTTTTATCCCTATTACCATGTTGTATTTTAATTGCTCATACATTTGGAAGAATTGGTTGTTTTTCAGTAGGTTGTTGCTATGGCAAGCCAACCGATTCTTGGCTAGGTATTGTGTTTCCAGCAGGAGCGCCTTCTTACTATGCATATGGCCCTGGAGTCGCTGTTTATCCAACACAATTATTTGAAGCAATCTTTTTATTGTTATTATTTGTTATAACATCTTATTTATTATTGAAGAAAAATTTTAAATATAATATGAGTCTATATTTATTGGGATATGGGGTTTTTAGATTTCTAATTGAATTCATTAGAGATGATGATCGTGGAGCATTTATAGGAAATATTTCTCCATCGCAATTCTGGTCTATTATTATGATAGTTTTATCTATAGTACTTTATTTTGTTGTTAGAAAAAATAACGGGGTAGTAAAACCAAAATAAGATAGTTATAAAATTCTTGAAAAACCATAATCATCAATTTCATTGTTTGACAAACTTTATTTTATTTGATATAATTACCAGTAACCAAAAAGAAGGACAGAGGTGATGTTTTTTGGTTCCACTCATATACTTGGCAGAAATATTTAATTTTAAATTTTTCGCCGACAATTGGGCTTTAAGTTTAGCCCTATTAATTTTATTTGTTTTATTGTTAATGGCTTCAGCGTTTTTCTCATCAACAGAGACAGCATATTCAAGTGTGAACTTGATACGATTGCGAAATTATTTGGAAGAAAAGAAAAAAGGAGCAAAAAAAGCTGTTTATATTGCTGAAAAATTTGATGTTACATTAACAACCATTTTAGTTGGAAATAACTTTGTAAATATTGCTGCGACTACGGTTGCAACATTTATTGCCAGTCAAACTATTTTAAATCCAACATGGTCTAATATTATCAGTACGATTGTAATGACCATTATTATTCTGATATTTGGAGAAATACTTCCTAAAGCTAATGCTAAGGAAAACGCAGAAAAAATAGCGCTTCGCAATTCAGGAAGTATGTTTATCATCATGAAAATATTATGGCCACTTACTTATCTGTTTATTAAGTTACGTAAAGGTCTATTAAAAAAGAAAATAGATGATATTGCCACTCCAATGGTAACCGAAGATGAATTGGAATCAATTATTGATACAATGGAAACAGAAGGTGTTATTGATAAGGATGATGCAGAGCTATTACAAAGTGCTATTGATTTAAGGGAAAAAACTGTTTATGACATTATGACACCACGGGTAGATATTATTGCAATCAATATTGATGATTCTATTGATAAGATTCGTAATCAATTTCTTGAATATCAGTTTTCCAGAATGCCTGTGTATGAAGGAGATAAGGATCATATTTTAGGTGTACTAAGAGAAAGAGATTTTTTTGCTACGCTTATCCTAAATAAAGAAGTTAATATTAGAAAATTATTATCAACTCCATTATATGTTTCAAAAAGCACAAAAGTGGATGACTTGTTACGAAAAATGCAAAAGGAAAAGACTCATTTTGCGATTGTATCCGATGAATATGGTGGTACAAGTGGCGTTGTTACTATGGAAGATGCTCTTGAAGAATTAGTTGGTGAAATATATGATGAATATGATGATGTTGAAGAAGCAGAAAGAATTACGAAAATTGATGAAAATAAATACTTATTATCTTCTGATATGGAAGTAGAAGAACTTTATGAGGAATTAAAATTAGGGATCCCTCCTTATTCAAAATATTCAAACATTGGAGGTATGCTATACGAAGCCTCGGAAGTGACTCCATATGAAGGCATGAAACTATTGTTTGATGCAGAATACGAAGAAGAAAGTATTGAAAATCCAGTTCATATATTTTATCGACTTGAGTATACAATTAAAAAGGTTGAAAATCGACGAATTCGTCTTGTTGAGTTATTGATAAGAGAAGTCGACTTAGAAGATAAAGAATAAATCTAGAGACTAAAATGAAGATTTTAGTCTTTTTTATGATAAAAAAATAAAAAAAGCGGGGGTTTTATGAGTACACTACATATGATGATAGGAATTCAAGGCAGTGGAAAAACAACGTATACAAGAAAACTTGAGGAAAAATATGGTGCAAAGATTGTATCTAGTGATTTAATTCGTACACTTCATCCTAATTGGAGTGAGGAAAAAATCTTTCCTGAAGTATATCGCTTATGTGCTGAGTATTTAGAAAATGGAGTTGATGTTATTGCGGATTCGACCAGTATCACTCCAAGAGTAAGAAAAAGATATGTTGATTCTGTTAAAGCTTATGGAGTTAATTTTGATATCGTTGCTCATTATTTTACTATCCCTTATGAAGTTTGTTACCAAAGGGTGCGGGAAAGAAACTTAAATCCAGAGGAACGATATTTACCTTTACCTGTGATTGTATCCTATCTTAGTCGATTGATTCCGCCAACTCTTACTGAGGGATTTAAAGAAATAAAAATCATTGACCAAGTAGATGATATTTTATTGAAAAATTTAGTTGTTGATGCGAATCAAGGATTTGCTTTCTATTTTAAAATGGGGAATAGCATTATTGAGCGATATCAAGGAAAGAAATTAGTAACAAACAGCGATTATATTGATAAATATACCAATTTTCGCTTAGCATCCGTTACAAAACAATTCATTGCTCGAGCCATAGTTCAATTGGTGGCTGATGGTTTATTACAATATGATAAAACACTAAAATCACTATATCCAGAATTACCTGATTGTTATCAAGATGTAAAAATAATTCATATGTTACATCATACTTCAGGAATAAAAGATTATGAAACAATGCCACATACGGAACAACAAGTAAGTGATTATGATGTATTAGAATATATAAAAACACAAGAAGAACTTTATTTTACTGCTGGAGAAAAGTATCGATATAGTAATACGGCTTATGTTTTATTAGGATTAATTATAGAGAAAATGTCTTCATTAAAACTCGATAAATATATCCAAGAAAAAGTCTTTCTTCCAGCACAAATGATCAATTCTTCTGTTAATTATGAAGGCGTAACAGAAGTAATAAATCGTGCTTATGGCCATAAAATGGTTCAAGAAGAATTGGTAGAAAGCGATCAATATTGGTGTAGTGCAACGATTGGTGATGGAGGATTATACTCTTCAGTAAATGATTTAATCAATTGGCTACATTTTATTCAAAGAGATAGCCTTAGTCAAACGATGTTTATTCCTAATTTTCTGCCCGATGGGCAAAATAGTGAATATGGATTAGGGATTCGAATTATTACTCGTCAAGACAAACAAATCATTTATCATTGTGGAGAAACCATAGGAACAAATACTATTATAGGTTTTATTCCCAGTTTGAATGCAGAGTTCATTTTTCTTACTAATTTAAATGGAATTTCATGTAGTAAATTTATTCC
>JAEZSA010000044.1 GCA_023422115.1 Bacillota bacterium
ATTGGTCCAATCATTTATTATTACTTACAAAAAATTTCAGAATCAAAAAATATTCGTATGATTTATGCAAGTACATATTTTAATCCAAGCGATTTATTGGATTATTAAGGAGAATGCCAATGAATCAAAAAACAGAAATGGCTGCTATTGGTCTTGATGAAACAGTTTTAATCTACAATGCATTAGGAATTAAAACATTTATTGTGAAACAAGCAAGTGAAGCCGATCCAATCATTTTTAAACTTGTAAATCAAAAATACAAGATTATATTTATCAGTGAAGAGATTTATTCTCATATTCCGGAAACATTAGAAAAATACCAATCGTTGCCGTTTCCGATGATTCTTCCTTTACCAATGGAAAAAGAATCTACTTCTATTGGACTAAAGAAAATTCAAGATAATGTTGAAAAAGCGATTGGCATTAATATATTTTAAAGAAGGTGACGTCGATGAGTGAAAACAATTTAAATCAAAAAGTCGGCATCATATCAAAGGTTTCTGGACCATTGATTGTTGCGAAAAACATGAAAGATGTACAAATGTATGACGTCGTTCGTGTTAGTGAAAAGAAATTAATAGGGGAAGTCATAGAATTACGTGGAGACATGGCTTCCATACAAGTATATGAAGAAACAGCAGGCATCGGACCTGGTGAACCTGTTTATCTAACCTATGAACCTTTATCAGTAGAACTAGCTCCAGGGTTAATTGAAGGAATTTTTGATGGTATTCAACGTCCATTGAGTGTTATTTATGGACTTTCTGGAGATCGTATTCCTTTGGGAATTGATGTTCCTAAATTAGATAGAAATAGAGTGTGGGACTTTAAACCACTGGCAAAAATTGGTGATCAACTAGTAAGTGGTGATTTCCTTGGTGAAGTGGAAGAAACATCTGCAGTTGTACATAGGGTAATGGTTCCTCCTACTATATCAGGAGAGCTTATTTGGCTTCATTCTGGTCAAGCGACCATTATAGATGTGATTGCAAAGATAAAAACAGATAAGGGAATCGTAGAAGTCAAAATGTTACAAACATGGCCAGTTCGAAGAGGACGTCCTTATACGAAAAAACTAACACCTATTGCTCCAATGGTAACAGGACAACGAGTTATCGATACATTATTTCCAATTGCTATTGGGGGTATTGCTGCAATTCCTGGTCCTTTTGGTTCTGGTAAAACAGTAGTACAACATCAATTAGCAAAATGGGCAGATGCTGACATTATTGTTTATGTTGGTTGTGGAGAACGTGGTAATGAAATGACCGATGTTCTTAATGAATTTCCTAAACTTCATGATCCAAAAACGGGACAAACACTGATGAAAAGAACAGTGTTAATTGCGAATACATCGAATATGCCAGTTGCTGCTCGTGAAGCTTCAATTTATACCGGAATTACTATTGCTGAATATTATCGTGATATGGGTTATAGAGTGGCGATTATGGCTGACTCGACTTCTCGTTGGGCAGAAGCATTACGTGAAATGTCAGGACGATTAGAAGAAATGCCAGGTGAAGAAGGCTATCCAGCATATTTATCTTCTCGAATTGCAGAATTTTATGAACGTGCTGGTTTTGTGAAGTGTTTGGGGAAGGATGGTCGTACTGGAGCCATCAGCGCTATAGGGGCTGTATCTCCTCCAGGTGGTGACACATCAGAACCCGTTTCTCAAGGAACCTTGAGAATTGTAAAAGTATTCTGGGGACTAAGTGCTCAATTGGCTTATAGTCGTCATTTTCCAGCGATTGATTGGTTAAATAGCTATTCGCTATATGAAGATGCTCTAGATGAATATTTTGATTTAAATGTGAAAAAAGATTGGTCCGCTCAAGTGAGGGAGACAAAACAAATTTTACAAGAAGAAGCAAAATTGCAAGAAATAGTTCGATTAGTCGGAGTAGATTCACTAGAATTCCAAGATCGATTAACTCTAGAATGTGCTAGAAGCATTCGTGAAGACTACCTACATCAGATTGCTTTCCATGAAGTAGATACTTATACTTCACTAGGCAAACAATATGGCATGTTAAAAGCCATATTAACATGGTATCATTTATCACAAAAAGGATTAGAAGATAATTTAAGTTTTTATAAATTAACAAAAATGGAAGTTCTTGATCGTATTGGCCGTATGAAGTACCTAAAAGAAGACCATTTTGATGAAGAATGTAGTAAAGTAATGGATGCTTTGGACCGAGAATTCCAAGAGTTGCAAAGAGGAGATGAGTTCGATGGCTAAAGAATATAAAACAATTCGCGAAGTAGTTGGACCATTGATGTTAGTTGATCAAGTTGAAAATGTAAAATATGATGAACTAGTAAGAATTAAACAAGCAAGTGGTGAAGAACGAATTGGGAAAGTATTAGAAATTAATGAAGATAAAGCGCTAGTACAGTTGTTTAATTCTTCACAAGGATTAAAGATTATCGATTCCAAAGCTGTTTTTTTAGGACGAGGAATAGAGTTAAAATTAGCTCCTGAAATCCTTGGCCGTGTATTTGATGGTATGGGACGACCAATTGATGGTGGAGGAGAAATTATTCCAAAGAAAGTCCTAGATATCAATGGAACACCGTTAAATCCTGTTGCTCGTGATTATCCACAAGAATTCATTGAAACAGGTGTTAGTGCTATTGATGGACTTAATACACTAGTTCGAGGACAAAAACTACCCATTTTTTCGGGTTCGGGATTACCTCATGCAAAATTAGCGGCTCAGATAGCTCGTCAAGCAAAGGTAAAGAAAACAGATGATAAATTTGCTGTTGTTTTTGCAGCGATTGGAATTACCTTCGAAGAAGCTGACTTCTTTATTAAAGATTTTCAAAAATCAGGTTCTATTGAACGATCTGTCTTATTCATGAATCTAGCAAATGACCCAGCTATTGAACGAATTGCTACACCAAGAATGGCAATCACTTGTGCTGAATATTTAGCTTATGAATTGGGGATGCATGTGTTGGTTATTTTAACGGATATTACCAATTACGCAGAGGCCTTACGTGAAGTATCAGCTGCTAGAAAAGAAGTACCAGGTCGTCGTGGATATCCAGGATACATGTATACAGATTTGGCTTCTTTATATGAAAGGGCAGGACGTATTAAGGGTAAGAAGGGTTCGATTACACAAATCCCAATCCTTTCTATGCCAGAAGATGATAAAACCCATCCAATTCCTGACTTAACAGGGTATATTACTGAAGGGCAGATCATCTTGTCAAGGGATCTTTATTTAAAAGGAATCACACCACCCATTGATGTATTACCATCCCTAAGTCGTTTAAAAGACAAGGGAATTGGTGCTGATAAAACACGAGAAGACCATTCAGAAACAATGAATCAATTATTTGCTGCTTATGCTCGTGGAAAAGAAGCAAAAGAATTATCAACAATTTTAGGAGAGGCAGCTCTTTCTGATACAGATAAATTATATAGTAAATTCGCAACAGAATTTGAACTGCGTTATGTATCTCAAGGATATAACACCAATCGCAGTATTGAAGAAACCCTAGATATCGGTTGGGAATTGTTAACCATTTTACCAAGAACGGAATTAAAACGTATCAGCTTAGATAAAATTAAGAAATATCTTCCAAAAGAGGTGTAATTATGTCACTAATACGTGTAAATCCAACAAGAATGGAAATGACTCGTTTAAAAAGACAACTTACAACAGCTAAACGAGGACATAAACTTCTAAAAGATAAGCAAGATGAAATGATTCGTCAATTTATGTTATTGATAAAGAAAAATCGTAGTTTACGCATTGAAGTAGAAGAAGAATTAAGCCAAGTTATGAAAAAATTTAGTATGGCTAAATTAAAGATGAGTCGAGTAGGAATGTTAGAAGCGATGATGATTCCATCACAAGCGACTAATGTAGAAGTAGGGTCAAAATCTATCATGAATATTAAAATCCCTACAGTGAAATATGAAACCCAAAAAGCAATTGATTTGACATATGGATTTGCTTTCACTCCTAGCGAACTAGATAAAACGATTATTGATTTGTCCCAGTTACTTCCGAAATTAATTGAATTAGCCCAACTAGATAAATCATGTGATATGTTAGCCAATGAAATTGAGAAAACAAGACGACGCGTAAATGCGATAGAATTCATCATGATTCCTAATATGATTGAATCAATTCGCTACATCCAAATGAAATTGGAAGACAATGAACGAAGTAATATTATTCGTTTAATGAAGAGTAAAGAAATTATTTTGGCGAAAACAAATGCACAAAAAAATTATTAAGTAAAAAAACCACCTTTTTATAGGTGGTTTTTGATTAGATATATTTTTTAAAGACATAAGGAGAAGTCATTAGTTGTAATAATCCAGCATATGTTATGGAAAAGGTTAAAACATCCCCTAATTTATAGGTAGTGTTTGTTAGATTGACAAGTAAATGATCACTACTTCCCCCTAAAATTTTTACTGCTTTATCTAGTGGAATGATGTTGTCAAAGAACACATCTTGTTTTCCTATCGCAATGATACCTCGTTTCATAAGACCTTCGTTTTTGATTTGTGGTTTTCTTCCGAAAGAATCTAAACCGATTTGTCCAATAGGATAACTCGGTTTTTCTTTTACTTCAATTAGTTCTCCTTTTAATAAAAAGATATCTTGCACCATATTCTTAATTGGTTTTTGGAAACTTGTTTCTTTGCCTATATAGATTGCTTCTCCAATTCTAATGCTATTGATTTCTTTTGGAATAGTGCCATCTAATAAGTAAATCAAAGATGTATTTCCTGCTGAGATTAGTTCAAGTTTGACTGGGAAGTGTGCTTCAATATTTGTTTTGATATTAATGAGTTG
>JAEZSA010000046.1 GCA_023422115.1 Bacillota bacterium
TTATTGGTAAAGATGTAACAGCCAATCCAATGAAAATCAATTTAATGCCCTTTACATTAATTGGTGCAACGACAAGATGTGGTGATATTTCAAGTCCCCTTCGAGATCGTTTTGGAATCGTACATCAATTAAATTATTATAAAACTAATGAATTACAAAGTATTGTAAAACGAACTTCAAAAATCTATAATTTTGAAATTGATGAAGAAAGTTCGTTGGAAATTGCTAAAAGATCACGAGGGACACCAAGAGTTGCTAATCGCTTATTTAAGCGAGTTCGCGATTTTGCTCAGTTTGATGATCCGAACTGTAAAATGATTCCTTTGAGCATCACCAAATCATCCCTAACAAAATTAGATATTGATGCAGCAGGACTAGATCAGACCGATTATAAATACATCAATACCATTATTAATCGATTCAATGGAGGACCAGCAGGACTAAATGCCATCGCTGCCTCAATATCAGAAGATCCAACGACTTTAGAAGATGTAACAGAACCTTATCTTCTTCAAGAAGGATTTATTATTCGTACCCCTCGTGGTAGAGTGGTAACGGATAAAGCATATCGTCATTTAGGAAGAGAAAAATGAGAGTAGATGACTTTGATTATTATTTACCAGAAGAATTAATTGCACAAACACCCTTACTCGATCGCAGTAGTTCACGTTTATTAGTGATGGATCGATTTACAGGTCAATTGAGTCATCATCATTTTTCTGATATTGTGGATATGATTTCTGATAACTCAGTATTGGTATTAAACAATACTAAGGTATTACCTTCTCGTATTTATGGAAAAAAAATAGATACAGAGGCTAATATTGAACTTCTATTATTAAGAGAAAAAGAAGGCTATTGGGAAACTTTGGTAAAACCAGCACGACGAGTAAAAGTAGGAACTAAGATTAATTTTAATCATCTTTTAGAAGCGACGATTATTGAAAAATTTGAAGATGGATTTTGCCATGTGAAGTTTAGTTATGAAGGAATCTTTCTAGAAAAACTAGAGCGATTGGGTGAAATGCCACTACCCCCTTATATCCACCAAAAACTTCAAGATCAAAATCGCTATCAAACTGTTTATGCAACTACACTAGGAAGTGCAGCTGCTCCTACAGCAGGATTGCATTTCACCAAAGAATTGTTGGCGAAATTAGAGGAAAAGCATGTTACAATTTGTTATGTTACCCTTCATATTGGACTAGGTACCTTCCGTGCTGTAACTAGTGATACTGTAGAAGGACATAAGATGCATAGCGAACATTACTTTATGACACAAGAAGTAGCTAATATCTTAAATGATGCCAAAGAAAAAGGAAAAACAATCATTAGTGTTGGTACTACTTCAACAAGAACATTAGAATCAATTTATCAGAAATATCATCAATTTGTTGAAGTAAGTGAAGATACGGATATCTTTATCTACCCAGGTTATCAATTTCTAGCGGTAGATCAATTGATCACCAATTTCCATTTACCAAAATCAACATTAATTATGCTTGTGAGTGCTTTTTCTAAATTAGAATATGTGAAAGAAGCTTATCAGGTAGCAATTGATCAGAAGTATCGATTCTTTTCGTTTGGAGATGCCATGTTTATTAAATAAGGAGAAAATAATGGTAATAAAATATAAATTAATCAAAGAGGATTCCCGATCAATGGCACGACTGGGTCAAATAACCACTCCTCACGGAACATTTGAAACGCCTGTTTTTATGGCTGTGGGAACTCAAGCAACTGTAAAAACACTAACAAAAGAAGAACTTGAAACGATGGGCTCACAAATCATTTTGGGGAATACATACCATTTATGGTGTCAACCAGGCTCTGAATTGATTAGAAGTGCTGGTGGATTACACAAATTCATGAATTGGGATCGTTCCATTTTAACGGATTCAGGGGGATTTCAAGTGTTTAGTCTAGCAAAACTTCGCGATATCACCGAAGAAGGAGTTACCTTTAAACATCATAAAAATGGGGCTAAATTATTCTTATCACCAGAATTATCAATTAAAATTCAAAACGATTTAGGATCTGATATTATGATGTGTTTTGATGAGTGTCCTCCTTATCCATCAACATATGAGTACTTACAAAAATCAGTTGATCGAACGTTACGTTGGGCAAATCGTTGCCAACAAGCCAACAAGAATAAGACCACGCAAGGATTATTTGGAATTGTTCAAGGAGGAGAATACGACGATTTACGAAAACATAGTGCCGAAGAACTGGTGAAGATGAATTTTGATGGCTATTCTATTGGTGGTTTGAGCGTAGGTGAACCAAAAGAAATTCAAAATAAAGTACTAGAGTTTACCACCCCATTCTTACCGAAAGATAAACCTCGCTATTTAATGGGAGTTGGTTCACCAGGAGCAATTTTAGATGCAGTAGAACGTGGAATCGATATGTTTGATTGTGTTTTACCAACTCGTATTGCTCGTCATGGAACTGCGATGACTCACAATGGCCGTGTGGTTATCAAGAACAAAGAATATGAAATGGATTTTACTCCACTAGATGATAAATGTGATTGTTATTGCTGTCGTAATTATACCAAAGCTTATTTGCGACACTTATTCAAAGCCAATGAAATGCTTGGTCAACGATTACTAAGTATTCATAATGTAAATTATTTAATTACACTAACGACAAGAATTCGTCAGGCATTAAAAGAAGATCGCTTTCTAGAATTCAAAGAAGAAGTTTATCGAGAGTATGGATTATATGACAATGACAAGGACTTTTAAAATGAAAAAGGGATTATTCACTCTATTGTTATTGATGATTGTTCCTCTTTTATGTGGCTGCTATGGTCTTTTTAATACTGAATTGGTGGCTAATCAAGATGAAGTTTTTTTGACCATTAAAGAAAATTTTGTTGAGTATTTACCTTATAAGAAAGAGGATATACCAACTTATACTTTACAGTTCCCAGGGATATCAATTAATACAACATTACAAAGAACAGGGGAAAACGAAGTGATTTTTAGTGGAAATGATGATTTTGTTGTCAGTGAAGTCATTGCAAAGTTATTAGCAGAATATGAAGCAAAACAACGAATTAGTTATCGCTTACTGACAGAAGAGACACGTAACGAAACGCACTTGAATCGTCATACCATAAAGGATGATGGAACCATTAAAAGTGAAAAAGTGTATTTAAAAGTAACGGATGGATTAATAGAGAATAAAATTGCTTATATGACTTTAGAAAATGGGTTACAATTAACGATCAATTTTCGTACCTTTGAAGGAACTTATCAAGGAGAGACAAAACGATATTATAGTTGGCAATATACCGAAAGTATGCGTCTCATCTTATATTATCCATTAATGATTATAAAGAATAGTAATCAAACAAAAAGTGTTTTAATTGTAGCTTTACCTAATGCTATTATTAATAAAATTGAGACTAGATATGAACCAAGCGGATTATTAGAAAAGGATGAGTATCTAGATTCTTCTTATTACACTTATGAATATGCTGATTATGATGTACAGACATCAGGATCAAAATATGACAATACTTCACAAGTAATAGCCATTAAAGATTATTACAAACAAAATTTTAATGGAAGAGAGATAGAAGGACGATTTTATTATGATTACCTTGGATATCTGTTTCAAGTTACTTTTCAAAAAACTGATTTTACCATCACTTATGTAGAACCCAGCCAGTAATGGCTTTCTTTATTGAGTGGTTTAAAAGAATATGATATAATAATAACAAAAAAAATTAATGAATTAAGGAGAAAACATTATGTGGATAGATCCAATTGCGTTTGAAATAGGAAATTTGGAAGTTCGATGGTATGGTATCTTAATTGTTACTGGTGTTTTAATTGCTTTATTTATGGGTCTCCAAGAAGGAAAGAAGATAGGTCTTGATGAAGATTTTATTTATACAGGGCTAATCATTTGCTTGCCACTTGCAATGCTTGGTGCACGATTGTGGTATGTAATCTTCAATTGGGATTCTTTTGATTCTTTTCTTGAAGTGATTGGATTAAGGGGAGGTTTTTCTGGGCTTGCAATTCAAGGTGGTGTTATCGTTGCCATTATTTTTGTTTTGGTTTATTGTAAGAAAAAGAAAGTTAGTCCTTATAAATTATTTGACATTTTAGCACCAGGTTTGTTAATTGGTCAAATTGTGGGACGTTGGGGTAATTTTTGCAATCATGAATTGTATGGACAAATGGTTGAAAATGTTCCTATGTTCCAAAAAATATTTCCAGAATTTATTACCAACAATATGTACATATCGGGTGGATACCTATTGCCAGGTTTGACCGCTGGTTATTATCATCCTATGTTTTTGTATGAATCAAGTCTAAATTTGATTGGGCTTATTATGATCTTAATTTTACGAAGAAAATCAAAACGATTGGAAAGCGGAGACTTTTTGGGATTTTACTTGATTTGGTATGGTATTGTTAGGACAATTACCGAATCATTTAGACACGAAGGAGAAGTATTACTAGTAGGAAATATTCGTGTCAGTGTAGTGATGTCTATTCTTTTCATAGCAGGTGGAATTATATTCTTAATTTTAAAGCGAATGAAAGGCAAAAGAATACTATATCAAGATTTAATACTTCCAAACACCAGTAAAAAAAAGAACAAAAAGTAGTTTTTTATAAAATAATTGTTATTTTGAAAAATATATGTTAAGATTTATGTAATTAGGTTCAAGCGAAAAAAATATTTTAAAATAGAGTTTATTTTTTTAAAAAATAATGTTATAATATATATGTTAGATACTAGCTACTCGAGGAGGATATTATGAACAGTCAAGAAACATTTGATGAAAAACCGATAATAAAGGTCATTGGTGTCGGTGGGGGCGGCGGTAATGCGGTTAATAGAATGATTGAAAACGACGTTAAAGGCGTTGATTTTGTCGTGATTAATACTGATGCTCAAGTTCTCCGATTATCGAAAGCAGAAACAAGATTACAAATTGGTAAACAATTAACAAAAGGATTGGGTGCTGGAGCAGATCCAAGTATTGGATTAAAAGCAGCACAAGAAAGTGAAGAAGAAATCAAAGATATAATCCGCGGTAGTGATATGGTATTTATAACTGCTGGTATGGGTGGTGGAACTGGTACAGGAGCTTCTCCAATAGTAGCTCGTATTGCTAGAGAATTAGGCTGCCTTACAGTGGGTATTGTTACAAAACCTTTCTCATTTGAAGGAAGAAAAAGATTATCACAAGCTAAAGTAGGATTAGAACAATTAAAACCATATGTAGATACTTTAATTGTTGTGCCCAATGATAAATTATTAAATATGACAGATCGTACTACACCATTACTAGAAGCTTTTAAAGAAGTAGACAATGTATTGCGTCGTGGTGTTCAAGGAATTGCTGAAATAGTAACTGTTCCTGGTTTAATCAATGTTGACTTTGCCGATGTTCGTAATGTTATGAAAGATAAAGGTACTGCTTTAATGGGTATTGGAATTGGTCAAGGTCCAAATCGTGCTGTGGAAGCTGCTCGTAAAGCTGTTAGAAGTCCATTGCTAGAAATCGATATTAATGGTGCCACTGATGCGATTGTCTTTATTACTAGTAGCGTTAATATTGGTATGCAAGAAGTAGTTGATGTTATGGAAGAAATTCGTGGTGCTTCTAATACAGAAATCGATTTAATTTGTGGTACAGGATTTAATGTTGATATTGATGATGAACTAATTGTTACTGTTATTGCAACTGGATTTGATTCCCCAAGCAATGGTGAAGATGAAAGTGTGGTATATTTTGGTAAACCATCACTAGATCAAACAAAAAAAGAAACAATCGTTGGTGAGGATAGTGCACCAGTTGTTGAAAGACCAAAGAGCCCTATTGAAGAGGGGAAAGTAGAACGCGATAAAGCAAATCCAAAATTACCTCATTGGTTGAGCAACCGATTTAAATAGAAATAAGCGCATAAATGCGCTTTTTTTGTTTATAAAATTAAAAAAACTCGACAAATAGTCGAGAAAAAAGTGATATCATTACTTTTTTTGTGTTGGTTTTTGTTTTGACTTGTCGCTTGTTGCAACGGTTTTAGGTTTCTCTGTTACAGGAGATTCTTTTTCAATCTTTACAGCAGTTTGAGCAGGTTTTTTAAAATCTTTTTTATTGTCTTTCATAAAAATGCCCTCCTTGCATCATCTAGTATACACCCGAAAAAAGGTTTGTAAAGAGGGAAGTAAAATGAAAAATTTTCATGAAATAATAGAGTGTTAACACATAAAAAAATAGTTAAAAAATTTTTTCATAAATGGCTTTATTTATCCTTTTTTTATGAAACAATGCAATTAAAACGAAGAAAAACCATTGAAATTTATCTCTTGCTAGCCTTTTGTGCTTTTTACCTATAATTCATCATCTTCTCCTAAAGAGCAGTTAAAAGCCATTTTTCTTTCATTCAATTATAATTGAAAACCCCTATATTTTATTTGACTAATGATCAACGATATCATATAATTACTTTACAGAGTAATCAGTAAGCGTTAAGTGCTTCATCATGGGAGTATGGTGGGGACGAACACTTTTGTGGCGGTTTACTGGTGCATCCGCTGAAAGAAAATAATGCGGATCTCTACTATGGAGGTCTTTTTATGAAGAAAAAAATGGTGTTTCAGATTACGTTTTGTGCGATAATGGCAGCATTATCGATTGTTTTGGAGCGATTTGTTAGTATTGATGTTGGTATGAGAATAAAATTAACTTTTTATGGCTTGCCACTGATGATTGTTGGAATCATGTTTGGTCCTAAATTAGGTTTTACTACTGGATTAGTAGCAGGAATTGTCTTACAACTGACAAGTCCCTATGGAATTAGTCTTACAAGTCCTTTTTGGGCTCTTGCTCCTATTGCTTGGGGTGGAATAAGTGGACTACTTTACAAAGCATTTTCTAAGAAAAATGGATATGGGATTCTCTTTATTGTAGTCCTTACTACTTCTTTAAGTGCCAATTTATTAAACACATTGGCGATGTTTATGGAAACAGTCTTAATTGCCGATCCTTATTATACTATCGCTGCTATCTTAGTGGATTGGCCGATTCGATTATTATCAATGGCTGTTTTAGTGGTTCCTTACATCCTTCTTATTAGGATTGTGATAAGCAATCTCAGTTTTATAAATCAAAATCAAAATAGAAATGATCCCCAAGAAGATAATCAGTAAGAACTGAATTATCTTTTTTTAATGAATACGTTTTATTTACTATGTGTTTTTGTTGAAAAAGAATGAAAATAAGTATATAATATATAAAGTAGAAGGAGTATCAATATGAAAAGAAATTTAGTAATGCTGGCAATCATGGATGGCTTTGGTCTCAGCAATGAAACACGAGGAAACGCTATTTATGCAGCTAAAAAACCAAATTTAGATTATTTGCTAGCAACTTATCCCAACACCACAATTGGTGCTAGCGGTGAGGATGTTGGTCTTCCCGATGGGCAAATGGGAAATAGCGAAGTAGGACATATTAATTTAGGGGCAGGAAGGATTGTTTATCAATCACTGACCAGAGTTAATATTAGTGTTCGCAGTGATGAATTAATAAAAAAGCCCGCCATTCAAAAAGCAATTCAAAAT
>JAEZSA010000073.1 GCA_023422115.1 Bacillota bacterium
AGGTACTGCCTTTCAAGCGATTGTAAAGAGTTTAGTGAATGATGTAATTATGCCAGTGATTGGTGTCATCGCGAACTTTAACTTACAAGATGCTAGCATTATTTTAGTACCAGAGATTCTCGATGGTGCAGGAGCAGTGACTCAGGCAGCCGTATTACTGCGTTATGGTGCATTTATTCAAAGTGTCATTGATTTCTTAATTATTGGCTTTACTTTATTTGTCACGATTAAGCTTATTACAGGAGCAAAAACTCGTCTTGTGAGAGGACAAGTAAAGCATTTAAAACGTTTAAAGAAAAAACATCCTGAGTTGTTTGAAAAAGAGGATTCGCTAGGAACAATGCAATACAATGACCTAAAAGCAAAATATCCAGAGTATTTCGCGGAAGAAATTCAAAAAGTAACCGTTTCGGTGCCACCAAAACCAACAACGGAAGAATTATTAGCAGAAATTATAACGGTTTTAAAAGAAAAGAAAAATTAATATGTGATTGAAAAGAAAGAAGAGCCTTCTATAAGAAGAATCTTCTTTTTTAGTTTTAGGAAAATATTTGCTAAGCGCTTCCATTTGTGATAAGATGATATTAATGTTATGGAGGATTTATGAAGAAGAAGCCTATACTTTCAATAAAAAACTGGATTTTAATATGGAGCCTTGGTATGGCGGGGCAATTATGTTGGAATATTGAGAATCAATGGTTTAATACCTTTGTCTACGCAAAAATAGCTCCCGATCAAAGTATTATTACTTGGATGGTCGCGGTTAGTGCTATTGTAACAACAGTCTCTACTTTTATTTTTGGTACTTTAAGCGATCGAATCGGTTCAAGAAAGCCATTTGTTGCTTATGGATATATTCTTTGGGGTATCTTTACCATCATTTTTGGATTGACCATGTATATTCCCAACTCTCTTAATAATGCTTTAATGGTGATGGCGATTGCTGTTGTTGGAGCCGATGCTTTGATGAGCTTCTTTGGTTCAATGGGAAATGATTCTGGTTTTAATGCTTGGATTAGCGATAACTTAGACGATCAAAATCGTGGTTCGATTGGAGCAGCCCTAGCAATTCAACCGGTGCTAGCAACCATTGTTGGTACGGTAGTTGGGGGAATTATCATTGATGTATTTGGTTATTTAGCTTTTTTCACTATCATGGGATTGCTAGTTAGTATAATAGGACTAATCTCTATCTTTACCATGAAAGATGGGAAGAATTTAAAAGCAAATAAAGTGGGGACTTTCTGGCAACAATTTGCGAAAGCTTTTAACTTTAAAGAATTCTTTAAGAAGAAAGAATTAATCGCTGTAAACATCACTGTTGCGATATTCTTTATTGCTTTTAATGTTTACTTTGTTCATATCGGAAATCTATTTATCTATAATTATGGATTCAGCGCAGGTGATGCTGGAGTTATCCAAGGGATTGGATTAATTGTTGCACTTTTATTTACAATTCCTGCAATTGGCTTAATCAATAAAAATAAATCACCACTCTTACTAGCTTTTGCAGTCCTAGTAGATATCATCGGTTTGGTCATATTATATTTATTTGCTGCGGATTCCAATCCAGCAGCATTAATCAGTGTTGCCAACATTCCTCTTTTCATTGGGATCATTTTAGTAGGTCTAGGTTATGTGCTATTAATGCAAACAACGATGGTATGGTGTAAGAAATTATATCCAGAAACAGCTAGAGGACAATTTGAAGGTATTAGAATCATTTTCTATGTGTTAATTCCAATGGTGTTTGGGCCAATGATTGCCGATCCAATTATCGAAAAATATGGATTTGATTGCTTGATTAATTATGGTACTGATGCGAATCCTGCATTCATGGCAGGAAAAGCGCCAACAGAAATTCTTTTCCTTGTTTCAGCAATCCTAGTTGTCTTTACCTTTATTCCTTTGTTTATTGCTCGTAAACATCATAATCAACGAGTTCTTTTGGAAGAAATTAGCGCTAATCATAAAGAATAAAATTGAAATGGAAAAAGAAATTTTAGGATCACCAAATTTACTAGATGAACAAGGGAAATTACAGACAATAGGATATAGTAAGCACTCTAACATTCACTATAATCCGCAAAATATCAGATTAAAACATCGCTTGAAAGAATGGGATTTCTATCAAATCACCAATGGTGAGTGGTGTTTACAAATGAATATGAGTCATCTTAGTTATATTAGTAGTGTTAGTGTAACAATATTCAATATGAAAACAAATCAAAGATATTCACTAGGAAAAATGAAACTATTTTCAAGAATTACTTTAGATGATAACAATGAAATCGATCATAGTATCACGTATCGTAGTCATGATCATTTTGAAATGAAGATTACTGTAATTGGAAATAAAAGAAATCTTATTTTTTCAGGGAAGAGTAAGGACTATTCTTTATTTACCGTGAATATGGAATTAACTGCCCAAGAAAACGCAGAAAGTATGGTTATTAGTATTCCCTTTAAAGACAAACCAAGTCACTTCTATTTGAACAACAAAAAAAATTGCTTTCTTGCTTCTGGTGAGGTAAAAGTGAATGATGAGATTATCACCTTTTCTCCTGAAAATTCGTTTGGTTTGATTGACTGGGGACGTGGTGTTTGGCCTTATAAAAATACATGGCTATGGGGAAATGGTTCAACAAGACTAGCAAATGGTGATCTGTTTGGTTTTAATATTGGAACAGGTTTTGGTGATTTATCTCATGCAACTGAAAATATGTTTTTCCTCAATGGAAAGGCCTATAAGTTTGGAGAAATCAATATTAGTTTTAATCAAGAGGACTATTTAGCACCATGGCATTTTACTAACAAAGAGAATACCTGTGATCTAATCATGAAACCTATTTATGATAATGATACCAAAACGGATTTTTTACTTGTTCGTATGGCTTGCCATCAGGTATTTGGATTGTTTTCAGGAGTAATCATCTTAGAAGATGGAAAAAAAATCATTTTGGATCAAATGTTTGCTTTTTGTGAGCATTGTCATAATCGCTGGTAAAAAAGGCGTAAAAAAAGTTACCAATTGGTAACTTTTTCTTTTATAGTTTTTCTAATACCTTTGCAATGGTATCGCTGGCATTACCCAGTTCTAGATAGATGTTTTTTGTTCTTTGGTAAATTGGATTTTCAACTCCAGCATACCCTGGCTTCAAATCATAATTAAAGATGATTACTTGCTTACAATGATCCACATCTAGAATAGGCATACCATAGATTGGAGTTCCCACTGCATTTCTTGCTGCTGGATTCATAACATCATTGGCACCGATGACAATCGTTAAGTCTGTCGATGCAAATTCAGTATTAATTTCATCCATTTCATATAAGTCTTCATAATCAACGTTAGCTTCACATAACAGAACATTCATGTGTCCAGGCATTCTTCCAGCAACTGGATGAATCGCATATTTAATGGTAGTCCCATTGCTACGCATGAAATCCGCTAGTTTCTTGACTAAGTGTTGCGCTTGAGCGACGGCCATTCCATAACCAGGAACGATAATTACGCTCTTTGCTTGTTTGATTACCTCACCAATCGAGGCCTGAGTTGCTTCCTTTTCATCAAAAACTGTAGTTGCTGCAACCTTTGGTGTTACAATAGTTGGTTTTTTTTGCGCTGTTTTGCTTAACAAAATATCTAATAATTTACGATTCATCGCTTTACACATAATCTGTGTTAATAATAAGCCTGAAGCACCAACGATTCCACCAATACTAACCAGTAAAGCATCGCTGATTGCTAAACCAGCAATGGCAGCAGCTACACCGCTAAAACTATTTAATAGCGATATGGTAATTGGCATATCGGCACCCCCCACACGAATACTGAAGAAGAAGCCGAATAAAAGAGAACTAACGCTAAGAAGTAAGATTAACCATAAATAATAATTGTTAATGGCAATAATTGGAGTATTTAATGTAGCAATGATGATAAAAATTGTGATTAGTAATAATGGGATTAAAGTAAAAACCTTATGATAT
>JAEZSA010000140.1 GCA_023422115.1 Bacillota bacterium
CGCATAGCTTCTGCTTTTTGTTCCGCTGTCTGAATTAACTCTAAAATGGACATTACTGCTCACCACCTTTTCAATATTACCTATATATTTTACCATAATTTGAAAGAAAAGTCTAGTTTAAACTACCATTAATAAAAGTAATCTTGTTTTACTATACGATACACTTTGATATTTTTATTCAAAAGTGTTTCGTGTAAACATTATTACTATTGAGACTATTAATTTATAAATTCTTTTCTTATTTATATCAAAAAGAAAATAAATCCAAAAAAGAAAAAGGCTTAATACAAACATTATATTGTATCAAACCTATGCTTCTAATATGGGGCGGACGATGGGAATCGAACCCACGAGTGCCGGAGCCACAATCCGGAGCGTTAACCACTTCGCCACGTTCGCCATAAAAAATGGCAGGGGTAGAAGGATTCGAACCCTCATCTACGGTTTTGGAGACCGCTGCTCTACCGTTGAACTATACCCCTAGTTCATGCTTTAATATTATACTAAAATTATATCCCGTTTGCAAGTATTTTTGTAACAAAAAAAAGAAAAAGGGTACTCAAATGATACTTACTTGTATCCTTGTGGTACCCTTCAGTATTATTTTCTAGCAGCTTAACCTATCATATAATTTAATTCCATGAGTAGAAATTAAAATATAAGAGATTGCTGTAATAAGTATCGCTAATAAAGTGATAAATAAGTATGCCCATAAAGCATTTGACAAAACAACTAAACCAAGCACAATAGCTCCAACTAATAATATTGTAATAATAAATGAGAATGCCATTGTTACTAGAACACTGATAGATTGTTTAATTGCTTTTATCTCTTGGTCATAATCAAATCTTGGAATTAATAAATTGGCATATAATCCTAAGATACTAATTGATATCGCGAAAAGCGAAGGAATCAGGATAATCATTAACACATTAAATAGACTAAATTTTAAAAATATAGCTACAATAATTCCATCAATTAGAATAATTGGTAATGTGATAACAATATTTACAAATATTTTACCCATAAATACTGTTTTTGTTGGTATTGGTGCTGATTTAATAATCCAAAAGTTCTTTCCCTCTAATGATAATGAACAAGAGGTTGTGCTTGTCAGGGAAACCATAAAGGTAAGTAAGCCAATAATGATTAAAGTAAACATTTGATCATCTAGTTCTTCCCCAATATTAATAAATTCATCTGTTTTTGTAATCATCAAGATTAACATAATCAATGATAACAAAGGACCAACAATCGTATTCAACAAATACATTGGTGTTCCAAAATATTTTTTAATTTCTTTACTAAACATCGCTTCAGTCTGACCAGTCACTTTAGTTTCACCCAATTGGAAGTCTTTTGCGACATCCCCTGTCACTGTAGTAGTGTTAGTTTTATGATAATTTTGGCCTACTAGGAAGATAAAACCAATGAAAGGAATTACTGATATAGCGATGAATATTAGATATTGATTAATATTGCCTTGGATGCCTAAAAACACATAAGGAGCCAAAAAATAAGCCTTATTTAGCGTATTAACAATGCTTTCTGTAAATCCAAGGGGATCAGACTCTATTACTTGTGCTCCCATGCTTCCTAACATCACTACAAAGATAAACACTAATGAAACAATGATGGTAGCGAAATTCTTTAGCTTTCTCTTAATTGGAATAAATCCAACTAAATAAGCGATGATTCCACAAATTGTCACTGGTAGCAATGGAATAAACAGGATTGCTGCAACAGCTAATATCCAAAAGATAAGTCCTGTTGAATTAAAGATTGCATAAATAAACAAAGCAGGTAAATATGTAAAGAACATCATGAAATAATTAATCAATAACAAATTTACTAATTTACTAGCAATGATTGCTTGTGGCTTTATCGGTAAAGCCATTAGCATTTCAAAGTCTTTTGCTTTAAATAAATAGCCATTTGCCCGTGCAATTGTCATTACAGCAGACATAAGAGCCCAAGTTACAATTCCAACTAACAAAATAATCTCTGGTTTACCAGCACTAACGAATGCAATCTCGAAAAAATACATATAAAAAGTAAATAGTGCCATCATTGCCAAACCAGCAATGCCGATAATAATCAACAAAATGATTGGGCGCAAACGATTTTTTGAGTTTTTAAAGATTTTATTGATAGCAAATGAGTTAATCAAACTTGCTCTTAAGATTGTCCAAAAATTACGCATTGTTTTCCAACTCCAAGAAAACATCTTCTAGTGATTTATTTCCTCGTACTTCTTCCATTGTTCCTTCAGCAATAATCTTACCATTTTTAATGATTGCTACTTTATTACACAATTTTTCAGCAACCTCTAAGACATGAGTAGAAAAGAAAATACTTGTTCCTTCTTTACACATATCTTTCATTACTTCTTTTACTTGATAAGAAGCTTTAGGATCTAAACCTACAAAGGGTTCGTCTAATATTAATAATTTAGGTTTTCTAATTAAGGCAGATATCAAAGCAAGTTTTTGCTTCATACCATGAGAATAACTAGAAATGATATCTCCTAAATTTTTAGTGATTTCAAACATATCAGCATATTTTTTAATTCCTTCACTTCGATCTGCTTTTGATATTTGATAGATATCACCGATAAAATTTAGATATTGAATGCCTGTTAAAGATTCATAGATATCGGGATTGTCAGGAATATAAGCAGTTATGCGTTTACATTCAAGAGGGTTTTTCTTAATAGATAGACCATCAATAAAAATTTCTCCCATTTCAAAATCCAAAATACCAACTACACATTTAATTGTTGTTGTTTTTCCTGCTCCATTATGACCAATAAATGCAAATATTTCACCAGAGTCGATGACTAACGATACATCATCAACAGCTTTTTTACCTTTTGTGTACGTTTTTGATAAATTTCTAATCTCTACCATGTATTCCTCCATTACTTTCTACAACACCATTATACAAAATTATTTATATTTATTCAAGTATATTTTAATTTATTTTTATTTATTTTTTGAAAGGATGTATCGGTTTCCGCCTTCGCTCTTTCCTTTGTATAAAAGTTCATCAGCTTTCACATATAATTCATCAAAAGTACGACCATCATAGGGAACCACTAATGCTCCAATTGTAACAGTCATTGGTTCTTTAATCCCATCAAAAACAAATCTCTCTTCCGCTACTTGGCAAATACTTAATAATTTAGTCTCAATTTTATTATAAGAATAAGCATGTTTTTGTAAGATAATAAACTCATCTCCACCTAGTCGACATACAATATCCTCTTCACTAAACATTGATTTTAGAATTGAAGCAAAATCTTTTAGTACTTCGTCACCAAAGTTGTGACCGAAATTATCATTTATTTCTTTGAATCGATCAATATCTAACATATAGAAACCATGAATTGATTTCGTTTCTTTATTAATGATTTCATCAATTTTTCTTCTTGCACTTCTTCGGTTATATAGTTTGGTTAAGAAATCTTGTTCTGATTGCTTTACTAAATAAAACTCCTTTTTCTTCTCTTTCTCTATATTTGCTATATATACATAACATAGTAATTCCTTTTTCTCTGGGTTTTCAATAACATTAACGCGCCCACGAGCCCATACAAAGCGTCCTTCATCTTGATATATCTTAAAATCAATGGTTTTATTGGTTTGTTCATGGCGATAATCAAATAAAATTTTCTTCAAACTAAAATAATTTTGTAATCGGCGATGATCTTCTTTATTTATTTTATTAAAAATAACATCATTTAATTCTTGATACCAATGAATTGGTTTATCAATAATAAGATTGGGGTTATCTTGAGTAAATTTATAAGTTATTAATTCTGTATTCAAATCGATAACATAGGAGTACATCGCATAAGACATCATTCCTTCAAGATGCGCTTGTGTCTTTTCAATCTTAATCTGCGCTTCTCGCTGTATCGTAATGTCTTCAATAATGCCAACCGCTCTGGTAAAACTACCATCTTCATTCACAATAGCAGAACCATGGAGTCTTTTCCATGAATTAGTGCCTCGACCATTTTTTGTCTTCACAATACAAAATTGTTTGGTTGCTCCTTCCTTTATCTGCGCAACAAAATTATCGATAATTCTTTTATTTTCTTCATCAAGAAAGTTCAAATTGGCAATGGTTGTTGTGAAGTTTGGAATAACAGCAGGTAATCCATACATCTTATCTGCATTTGTAACAAATTCCAATGTGTCTGTTACCATATTATAGTCTAAAACTACTTTATCTGTTTGCAACATAATAAGTTCATATCGATTTTCACTGATTTCCAGTTCTCGTTCGAGTGCTTTTTGCCTTGTAATATCAACCAATAAACAACAACAATATTTTTCATTTTTTTCTAAAATAATTGCACTTTGATCAGAAACCCAAATAGTATTGTTATTCTTTGTCATCAATTGATATTGATTATAGTAAATTTTATGATTCTCCATTCCTTGGTTAAATAATAATTGTTGTGTTTTCTCATTTGCAATAATTAAATCATAAGAATTTTTATATCGATTTTTAACTTCTTCCTTATCATAACCTAACATTTGGTAAAAATGTTCAGAAGCATAAACAATTTCATGCCCTTCTGTTAAACGATACTTTATCAACCCTCCAGGAGAATTGTTTGTAACAAATTCCAGTTGCCTATAGATATCGCGATACTCTCTGGTTCTCTTATTTTCAAATACAAAGACAATCGCTACTAAAATTATAAAAGCAAAAGTAAGTCCTGTCGTCAACAAAGTTGCTTGGTCGATGATTATTTGTGTGTTTTGAGTAATAATTGTCCTTGGTAAAACAGAAAGGATGACCCAATCATTAATTCCTAGAGAAGAATAATAGGTATGATACGATTCATTATTCAACGAATAATATATATGTCCGCTTAGTCCTGATTCAATATTTTTTCGTGCTTGTTCAAAACTATTTTCATCATCGGGCACTAATTGATCGAAAATATCCCAAGCATTTTGACCAATCGTAGAGTCGATTTTACTACTATTTAATATTTGTATGCCATCATCATATTGAAAAATAATCGTATGGCCTTGTCCATCAAAAAAATTTGTTTCAATTTTATTGGCAAGATTACTAACTAAATAGGTTGCTCCCATCATTCCAACAATCTTCTCTTCACGATAAATTGGTGCATATATAACAAACACATAATTTTCATCTAATCTCGATTTTATTGCTTTTGATATTCCAGACTCTCCATCCATTGCCTGTAAAAAGTACTCCCGATCACCAATATTAATTGTTTGACCAGTACCATATGTTGCAACCCCCTCTAAATCAGTTACAAATATTCGGTCAAAGACGCTCTCATCTGTAATTTTTTTAATCATATTCAAAGATTCGTTTGAATCTAAAGGCTCAAATCCAGAAAATATTTTAGCCAAGCTGGCAATATAAGCAAGTGAATTGTCAATTCGCTCATTGAAAACTTCTATTGTTTGGTTAGATAATTCTTCTATTTGATTCTCTGTAAGTTCTTCTATATGCTTGATACTACGTTTATTGAAGTAGTTTAAGAAAATCAAAGAAAGAATCAAAATTAAAAAAATTGAAAAAAACAAAAAAATAAGTTGTTTATTCAACATTTTTTCCTTCATAATATACCCCCTATCTTCTTTCCCATAAAGAAGAACACCTATGTATATCATAATACAAGATAAAAACAATGTCAATGTTTCTTAAATTTCATTAAGTTCTAAATGATTTTTTCCATTTAATCAATCTTTTTTTATTGGTAAATGAAGAACATTATGATATAATAGGAACGAAAAAGGAGCAATAGAAAGTATGAAAACAACAGTAATTGGGATTGCTGGTGGTACAGCCAGTGGTAAGACAACAGTTGCTAGAAAAGTATTAAATGAAGCAAAAAAATTTGGCTCTGTTGTCGTGATTCGCCTTGATGATTATTATAAAGAAATGTCTAACTTAGATTTGTCAGAAAGAGCAAAAATCAATTATGATCATCCTGATTCTTATGATTCTCAATTATTAATCACTCATTTAAATTTATTGAAACAAGGAAAAAGCATCCGAAAGCCAACTTATGATTTTGTTATTCATAATCGTAGCAAAGAAGTGGAAATCATCAGTCCCGCAAATGTGGTGATTGTTGAAGGAATTATGGTTTTTGCAATCCCTGAATTGAAAAATCTTTTCGATATTAAGTTATTTGTTGATACTCCTGATGATATTCGTTTTATTAGAAGATTAACACGTGATATTGAACACCGGGGAAGAACAGTCGAATCTGTTGTAAGTCAATATTTATCTACAGTACGACCCATGCATTTATTATTCGTAGAACCTTCAAAGAAGTTTGCTGATATTATCATCCCTGAAGGAGGAGAAAATCAAGTTGCCATTGATTTCATCACAACAAAAATTGTCGATTTATTTGAAAAATAAAAATAGCCAGTAACGGCTATTTTTTTAATTCCTTTAATGCACTAGCAAATACTTCACTCAAGGTTGGATGAGCATGAATATAATCACAAGCTTTTGATAATTTTATTTTTTCATTCATTAGAGGTAGCGCTTCATGAATCATCACACTTGCATCTTGACCAATAATATGAACACCAATAATTTTTTCATCGTGAACAATAATTTTCACAAAACCATCTGTTTCATTCATTGATACAGCTTTTCCATTGGCACGATAAAAGGCTTTTCCAATTGTTAGATCCAACTGTTTTTCTTTTGCTTCTTCTTCAGTCATTCCTATACTAGCAACTTCTGGAAACGTAAAAACACAAGAAGGTACAAGATTGAAATTAATATCATCTTGTTTTTGTAACATATGATTTAGCACTCGATATCCACTATAAGTTGCCATATGAGCCAACATCGTTTTTCCTGTTACATCCCCAATGGCATAAATATTGGCAATATTGGTTTGAAAATTCTCATTGACGAAAATTCCTTTATTAGAATATTCAATTCCAACATTTTCTAGACCTAAATCAACAAGATTTGGTTTTCTTCCCACAGATAATAATACTTTATCACATAAAATTATTTGTTCTTGGTCTTTAGTTAATAATTTTACTTGAACCGTTTGATCATCCACAATCTTACTTACCATACTCTTGGTATGAAGTTTTATTCCTTGCTGTTTTAAATATCCCTGTAATCTCTTAGCGATTTCCTGGTCTACTGTAGGTAAGATTTGATCACACATTTCAATTACTTCAACATCGCAACCAAAGTGATGAAAAATAGTTGCCATTTCAATACCAACAACTCCACCCCCAATAACAACCAAACGCTTTGGAAGTTCTTCCAGAGCTAATAGTTGCTGAGAACAAAGAACATTTTTACTATCAAATCCCGGTAATTTTAATTGGACTGAACTAGAACCAGTTGCAATGACAAGATACTTGGCTTCGTAAATTTTATCATTTACTTTTACTTCGTTTTTATTAATTAAACGACCAAAGCCTTGAATAACATCAACTTTTGCTTTTTCCAGTAAAAATCTAATTCCTTCTTTTAAAGAAGACACTACTTTTTCTTTGCGATAAAAGATTTCATTAAAAACAAAAGAATATTGAACTTTCATTCCCAATTGTTCACTTTTATTTAATTCATGGATGAATTTTGCGTTTTGATAATATGTTTTTGTTGGAATACAACCATAATTCAGACAAGTACCACCAATTTCATTTGCCTCAATAAGGGCGGTCGATAATCCTTTTTTACTAGCTTCTAAAGCTAATTCATATCCCCCTGGTCCTGCTCCTAAAATGATAATATCATACATAGTTTACTTTAAAGTATCCTTATATTTTAGAATAGGGACTCTTGCTGCCTTTACTTCATCAAGACGACGTACCAGGGTATTATGAGGAGCATTATGAAGTAATTCAGGATCTGTTTCTGCTTCTTGAGCAATAATTTTCAGGGTTTTAATAAACTCGTCAATCGTTTCCTTAGATTCGTTTTCTGTTGGCTCAATCATCATTGATTGATGAAATAGCAAAGGAAAATAAATTGTTGGTGGATGATATCCATAATCTAGAAGTCTTTTAGCTACTTCTAAAGTAGTCGCTTTCTCACTTACCATTCCATCAAAAACAACTTCGTGTTTACACAAACCCGTTATTGGAAGTTTGTATATGTCCTTTAATGATTCTTTTATATAATTGGCATTTAAAACTGCTAATTTCGCAACATTGGCAATATTTTCTTTTCCTAGGCTTTTTATATAGCAATATGCCTTAACCACCACTAAAAAGTTACCCCAAAAACCACTGATAGTACCAATCGCATCCTTACTATGATAAAAAGCAAATTGATTGTTTTCCTTTACAACGCGAGGATTTGGTAATAGATGAACCAATTTGGAACCAACACCTACTGGTCCGCTTCCAGGCCCCCCTCCTCCATGAGGAGTAGAGAATGTTTTATGTAGGTTAATGTGCATAATATCAAACCCCATATCAGCAGGGCGTGCCATTCCTAAAATAGCATTTAAATTAGCACCATCATAATATAACAAACTGCCATTATCATGCACTAATTTTGCAATCTCACAAATCTCGCTTTCGAAAATACCTATTGTATTTGGATTTGTAAGCATGATACCCGCAACTTCGTCATTTAATACACACTTTAAAGCAGCTATATCTACTGTTCCTTGTATTGTAGAACCCACTTCAACAACTTCAAAACCACAAACACTACTACTTGCAGGATTGGTTCCATGAGCACTATTAGGTACGATTACTTTAGTTCTTTTCAAATCACCACGATTAATATGATATTGTTTCATAATCATCAATCCGACTAATTCTCCATGAGCACCAGCAAATGAATTAAAAGTAAATTCTTTCATTCCTGTGATTTCACTTAATAATCGAGATGTTTCATAATAAATTTCCAAAGCTCCTTGAACGCTAGTTGCTTGTTGTAATGGATGAATCTTAGTGAATCCAGCGTTTCCTGCTAATTCTTCATCGATCTTTGGATTGTATTTCATCGTGCATGAACCTAAAGGGTAGAATCCCTGATCAACACCATAATTTTTTTGTGATAGTTTTGTGTAGTGTCTGACAACATCTAGTTCTGATACTTCTGGCATATCAAGTGAAGTTTGTCTTGTTAATGATGAATGGATTGTAAATTCACCCACAGAATCACTTGGAAGGTTATATCCAATCCGATTTTCTTGAGAAATCTCAAAAATTATTTTATCGTACATATGGCTTCCTCCACTATACTTACTAATTGATCCATTTCTTCTTTTGTTCTTGATTCAGTAGCACATAGTAAATACTTACCTAAACCCAAATTAAGTCCACCTAAAAAACCATGTTGTTCTAAGTACTGATTTAATTTGTCAATATCAATAAGAGAATAGATAACAAATTCCTTAAAGAACGGTTTTTTTGTCACCTCAGTGAATTTGTTTGTCTTCAATAATTTTTCATATAAATAATGCGCATTATTATATGCTCTCTTTGCTACATCAACCAATCCCTGTTTTCCTAATAAACTGCCATAAATGACTGCATTTAGTGCCATTAAGCTTTGATTGGAGCAAATATTTGATGTTGCTTTTTCACGACGAATATGTTGTTCCCGTGCTTGTATTGTTAGAACATACCCTCTTTTTCCATCCACATCGTTGGTCATACCAACAATTCTTCCTGGAATCTTTCGTAGTAATTTTTCTGTTGTCGCCATATAGCCTAAATAAGGTCCACCAAAATTTAGGGGGATTCCTAGTGTTTGTGCTTCTCCACAAACGATATCACATCCAAGTTCCCCTGGTGTTTTTAACAAGCTTAATGTGCTGGGATCAGCATTCATAATGAACAACGATTTATTATTATGAACTAAATCAACAATTGCTTGATATTCTTCAATCACACCATAATAATTAGGGTATTGAACCACAAGTGCTGCCACATCATCGGTCAATTTGGCCTGTAAAGCGTTAAAATCAAGAGCACAATCAGCCTCTTCAACAACAACAATTTCAATATTACGATATTTTGCATAAGTTTGAATCACTTCTATAACACGTGGATTCACTGTTTTTGAAACTAGCACTTTATTTCTTCGCGTTTGAGACGTTGCCATAAAAACAGCTTCTGCGGTTGCGGTTGCTCCATCATATAAAGAAGCATTTGCAACATCCATATTGGTCAATTCACAAATCATGCTTTGAAATTCAAAGATATATTGTAGTGTTCCTTGTGATATTTCTGGTTGATAAGGTGTATAGGATGTTAAGAATTCTTGACGCGATAGTAGTGCATTGATGATACTTGGCGTATAAACATCGTAAGCACCAGCACCTAAAAAGGAAATAAGTTGCTTATTCTTATTCGCCAACGAACCAACTTTTTGACGAAGTTCAATCTCAGATAATCCTTTCCCAATGTTTAATTCTGGTTTATTTAACATTTTTTGAGGAATATCTATAAATAAATCTTCGATTTTTTCTACACCTATCACC
>JAEZSA010000142.1 GCA_023422115.1 Bacillota bacterium
ATTAACAAACAATGGTTCAATTTGAATATATTTACTAATCATTTTTGCAAATATTCCATCCAGTTGTGGTACAACACTTGCAATAACAACTCCATCAATTTCTTCTAAATTATGTCCCATATATTTCATCATTTCGATGAACTTTAACCCATATTCATCAATAGTTTTATGATGATTTGTTTCCAATCGAAAACAGTTTAATAATTTCTCGTTATCATAAACACCTAAAACAATATTTGTATTACCTATATCGATACATAATAACATAGACTTGCACCTCGCTTTTATATCATACTATAAAATTTAAAAAAAGGCAATAATGCCTTTTTATGTGAGATGCTCTTTTATCGAGAAAAAGTAAAAACAAGGTTGTTTTCTTCATCTATTATTTGTAGCGTTTTTTCTTGAATTTTAATAGCATAGTGATCGGTGAACATTACTTTTTCATTTGTCTTTTCTATGCTGTATTCTTTATCAACTCGATTATCAACTAATGAAATTTTTAAATATCCTATAGTATTATCTGTTTCATAAATGACCCTTAAATGGTTGTCCTGAACATAATAATTTGCTATCCTCAAATTGACAACCGGCTTATCACAAACGAATATTTCCGTGTTTTGAGCAGCAAAATTAAAGGAGTAATTCAATAAATATAACTTGTTGTTAGAAGCGGTTACTTGAATTAATTTTCCATTTATTATTTTGTCTATTTGTAAATGATTACTTTCAAGATTAACTAGTAGTGCTTCGCTTTCGTACTCATTTAATGTTCCAAATGAGATTGTTTCATCATTCTCCACAGCAGTATAATAAAAATTTTCTGCTGTACCCAAATAGACTTCTTTGTTTAATTCAACAATATTACTGTTTATAATTTCAAGTTTGTTGTTTAACACAAACGTTATATATTGATTTTTTTCTGCTGTTTCACGAACAACATTAAGAAGTAATTCATCATTTTCATTGATTAAAGGCTTTTCATATACTGCACCACCAAATACTTTCTCTACCACAATTTCCATCTTTTTTAAATCATATGCGAGAATAATACTCTTGGGAAATATTGTGTTTCGACTTGGAATATTAGATATGATATATGCTTTATTTTCATTAATCACTAAAAAATGATCTGCTAAATAAATTGTTTGCATCTTTGTTTTATAAGTATCCAAATCAATTTTAACAATTGTCAATGCTTTTTTAATTAAACCACCATCAAAATAATAGGCATTTTTTAATAATGTTTTTTCTGTTTTATTTCTTACAGTATAGTTGATACTAGTTAAATCCTTTCGTTGATTAGAAACTAAAACTTCTTGTTCCATAAACATTTTTAAAAACCCGTGACGAATTAACGCTTGTTTTATGGCTCCATTTAATATAATTTTCTCACAAAGACTTAGATCTTGTTGATGATAAATACATATTTCACTTTTTAAATTTTGTTCTTCATAAAATATCCGATACACAATAATTTTTTCGCTTGTTGTGATAATATTCGTCTTTAAATTGTTTGTTGTTGGATAGTCACATTCTAAATATTCTCTATCTCCACTTAATCCCATTACAATTAATTTATTATCATCTAACGCATAAATTTTATCTTGTTCCTCTAAAATAACATACTTTTCTTCTATTTTTATTCTATCTATTGCTTCTCGAGCATATAGGAATAAATTTTTATCATCGCTCTCAAACACCATATGATTCATGATTTGTTGGTATTTTTCCTCACTTGAAAAGTTATTTACTACTCTTAACGGATTGGAAAAAGCAATATAAAGCACAAAAAAGAGTATTACCATTGTTGTTGAAGAAGTAAAAACTTTCAATCTATTCGCATACACATTTTTTATTTCATTTTCACCAAAGTATTGTTTTTTACGATTCAACTTTCGGTTTAATAACGTGGCATACAGATAATAAATTGTTACTCCTATCAAGATTAAAAGAACTATTAATATCGCAAATTCCATACTTTCACCTATAGATTTATTTTTTGTTTGAACGCTTTGATATAGGTACGATTTACATCTATCGTATCCCCATTAATCATAATCAGTTCAAGCTTGTAATTTAATTGTGGTTTTACATAATCAATCTTTAGAAGATTTACTAAAAATGATTTAGAGACGCGAACAAAATTTTTCTCAGAAAGATTTTGTTCAAGAATATACAATTTTTCAAGAACATAAAATCTTTCTTTGCCAACAATGGCAAAAACATCGTTGTCAAATGCTTCAAAGTAATCAATCTCTTGAACATTAACTCTTTTTATTCCTAAAGAGTTTTCTAAGTTTAAATAATACTTTTCTCCACGAATCAGATTCTTAATTATTTTTATAACATCATCAATATTATCGTCATAAAAAATAATATTTATTTTGTCTTTTTCATGATAACTTGGATCATTGGTAATAATATATTGGTATTGTTTGGTTTCATATACCTTTAGCACTTCTAAGAGCTTTTTCTTATTAGGTCCTATTATCTTAAGTTTAAACATTGCAGTGCCCCTTTGCAGTTATTATTATAATATATTTTATATTTCCTTGACAGCAATTCTTGTAAATTACATTTTTTTGTTGTTAAAATACAAAAAAGGGTAATCAAACCATGATTTACCCTAATTAATTATGCCCTCGAATTGTATTTACCATCATATGTGCCAATGATTATTTTATCTCCCACTTCGATAAAAAGTGGAACTTGAAGTGAGTATCCTGTCTCAACAGTTGCCCCCTTCATTGCATTTGAAACTGTATTGCCTTTCACATTCGGATCGCACTCTACTACTTCTAAAACAACTTTTTCTGGTAACATTACGCCAAGAATTTCTCCTAGATAATCGATGATTGTAACATCC
>JAEZSA010000161.1 GCA_023422115.1 Bacillota bacterium
TAATTGATGTTGGTCCATTTGCTGGAGAATTTGGTGGTGAAATTGTTGCTGCCGGAACTCCTCAAGAAGTGATGAATAATGAGAAAAGTATTACGGGGCAATATCTATCAAAGAAAAAAATGATTCCGATTCCAGAGAAAAGAAGAACAGGAAATGGTAGATTTGTTACAATTGTCAACGCTTGTGAAAATAATTTGAAAAATATTGATGTTACTATTCCTCAAGGCATGTTAACTGTTGTTACAGGTGTTAGTGGTAGTGGAAAATCAACGTTAGTGAATGAGATTTTACTAAAGTTTTTAAGTCAAAAAATAAATCGCTCAAAACAAACACCAGGAAAATGCGATGATGTTATCGGCTGGCGTGATTTTGAAAAAATCGTAGACATCAATCAATCACCAATCGGAAGAACTCCTCGTAGCAATCCTGCGACTTATACTGGCGTATTTGATCAAATAAGAGATTTGTTCGCTGAAACAATGGAAGCAAAGGTCCGCGGTTATAACAAGGGAAGATTTTCCTTTAATGTAAAGGGTGGAAGATGCGAGAAGTGCTGGGGTGATGGAGTTGTAAAAATTGAGATGCATTTCTTACCAGATGTATATATTCCTTGTGAAGAATGTCATGGGACAAGATATAATAGAGAAACATTGGAAGTCAAATACAAAGGAAAGTCGATTGCAGATGTTTTAGAAATGACAGTCGAGGAAGCCGTCAACTTTTTCGTGAAGATTCCAACCATTTATAATAAACTAGTTACCCTGAAAAATGTAGGATTAGGGTATGTGAAATTAGGTCAAAGTGCTACTACATTATCGGGTGGTGAAGCACAAAGAGTGAAATTAGCCAGTGAATTACATAAAAAAATTACAGATAGGACCATTTATTTACTGGATGAACCAACAACAGGATTGCATTCGGATGATGTAAAACGACTACTAGAAGTAATCAATTATATTGTTGATCAAGGGGCAACGGTCATTATTATTGAACACAATCTTGATGTGATTAAAACAGCTGATTATATTATCGATTTAGGTCCTGAGGGTGGATACCGAGGTGGACAAGTTATTTTTTCAGGAACTCCTGAAGAAATTCTAGCATGCAGCCACTCTTATACAGGACAATATTTACAAAAAGTAATGACAAAAAAATAAATTACTTTTTTGAGGTTAATTATGGAAAAGAAAAAAAGAAAAGAAAAACGGGAAGAAATAGAGAAAGATTTTGAGAAATCGATGCGTGAATTGGAAAAACAAATCGAAGATTTAAAAGAATCTGGTCTAGTAGATCCTGATAAAGTAAAAGTTATTAAAGTGAAATTACCAAATATTAATCCAAAAAAACGAGTTCTTTTATTTTTTATTGAAATAATTGTCTCATTTTTATTGTTTTTTGGGTTGAGTGGTTATATAAAATGGATAGATTATCCAAAATTATCTTATTTTCTAATTGCTAGCGGAATTTATATTCTTGGTGAAGCGTTATTAAAAAAAACAATCGATTTATTATTTCCGAAATTTGCGGTTTATTCATTGGGAGCATTTGGTATTATAGCAGGAATTATTGCTTTTGTTCTAACAGTTCTTTTTGCTCCCAATATTACAGTAACTAGTACATTTGGAATTATCATATTTTATATTATTTTCCTTGTGTTTAGAAGTTTAATCAAAGGATTAATTATAAATCGTATGTTTACAACTACAAGGAAAAAGGTTTGATTTATGTTATTAATTTTTGACTTGGATGGAACAATACTAGATACATACCCATTGATAAGAGAGACCTTTATACAATTGTTTCATAAATTTCTACCTGAATATCAATATCATGAAGCAGATTTACAAAGTTTTTTTGGACCAGGATTACTAGATACATTCCAAAAAATTGGTTGCGATGAAGAGCAAAGCAAATATTTATTTCAAGAATATCGTAAATTAAGCGTGAAATTACAACCCAACTATTTACGAATGTTTCCCAATACAATTGAAGTGTTACAGGAATTGAAGAAAAACGGCTATAAAATGGCAATTTTATCTAATAAGATAAATGAAGCCATTACTTCAAATTTAGAACAAATGAAATTATTATCCTATTTTGATTTAATTATCGGAATTGATCAGGTTGTAAAGCCGAAACCGGATCGAGAAGGAATTGATATCATTAAGCAAAAAATGGGAATTGAAAAATGTGTTTACATTGGGGACACAAAAACAGATATGCAAACAGCATTAAATGCTGGAATAGATGGCATAGGAGCAGGATGGGCTCTAACTTCCAGTGAAGATTTATTTGCTGCTGGAGCTAAATATGTCGCTTTCGATATGAAAGATTTTTTCAAGATTGTGAGGGAGAATTATGTTTGATGTATTAATTATAGGGGCTGGACCTGCAGGAATGACAGCTGCAATATATGCAGCTAGAGGAAATTTAAAGGTTGGAATTATTGAACAAGGAGCTCCAGGAGGAGCTATGGTCAACACTTCAACAATCGAAAATTATCCAGGCTTTAAAAAAATTGATGGGGCTGCTCTATCCATGGAAATGTTTGAACAGGTAAATGACTTAGGAGTAGAGTACTTTGGTTATTCAGTTATTAATATTGAAAAGAACAAAGGACTTTTTAAAATTACTCTTGAAGGACTTGAAGAAACATTAATAGCAAAAGCGATAGTTGTAGCAACAGGAACAAAAAATAAGAACTTGAATATTCCAGGAGAAGAACAATTTCGGGGAAAAGGAATATCTTGGTGCGCCATTTGTGATGGATCTTTTTATAAAAACAAAAAAGTGGCGGTCATTGGTGGTGGAAATTCCGCTTTAGAAGAAGCGCTTTACTTAGCAGATATTGCCAATAAAGTATATGTCATTCATCGTCGTGATGAATTTAGGGGAGCGGAAATTTTAGTTAGCAAATTAAAAACACGTGTTAATGTCGAGTTTGTATTAAATACAATTCCGTTAGAATTTTTAGGAAAAGAAGTTCTTGAACAGATCAAATTGCAAAATAAAATAACTTCAGAAATATTTTATCTTGATATTGCAGGTTGCTTTGAATATGTTGGGCAACAACCAGCCAATCAAGCAATCAGTACATTAGAAATTACTGATGAGCACGGATATGTTATCGTAGATAAAAACTTTGAAACATCGATAAAGGGACTCTATGCTTGTGGTGATATCGTTGCGAAAGAGATAAGGCAAATTGCAACTGCTGTCAATGATGGGGCAATTGCTGCTTTAAATATCATTAAGTATTGCAAGGAATAATCATGTCATTTGCATCGGAAGTAAAAAAAGAAATAAGCAACATTCAAGGAGAAGAGTGTTGCTTAAAATCGGAATTATATTCCATTATTAAATTTCGTTCTACCATAAAGATATCAACTGGTAATTTTAAAATTGAAATTATTACTACAATGAATGCGATAGCGCGACGTATTATATATTTATTTAAAAAAATATATTCGATTAAACTGGAAATATTACTTGTAGAAAAGAAAAAACTCGATTTTAAAAATCTTTATGTGCTAACAACAACAGAAAGAGGTCTTGATGTACTCAATGACTTAGATTTACTTGATGAAAATTATCAAATAAAGGAGACTATTTCTAAAAAAATAATTACAAAACCTTGTTGTCAACTTAGTGTTTTACAAGGTGCTTTTATGATGAGAGGGTCTATTAATGATCCCCATAAAAGCAATTATCACTTAGAGATAGTTGCAATGAATCAAAGTGATGCAGACTTTTTAATTGAAGTTATGGATTTAGTGGGAATCACGGCAAAAAGTGTTGTTCGTAGTAAAGGAATTGTGATTTATATTAAGAAAGCAGAGCACATTGCCGATTTCTTGCGTTTTGTTGGTGCCACTAATAGTTTATTTTATTTTGAAGACGAACGAATCAGAAG
>JAEZSA010000168.1 GCA_023422115.1 Bacillota bacterium
TTAACTATTTGTCTTGTAAATAATTTTTCAACTGCCTTCATTCTAGGGGGACACATTCCCCCTAAAACCCCTTTAATCTTTTCTTCTTTTTTTAATTATTTAGTCTCATATCATTTACAATCATACATTTTCTGATGAGATAATGGATAAAAAAGCTCCATTTATGATAAACGGAGCTTAACTATTATTTGTCTTTTTCTAATTCTGCATTGGCCTCTGCCAAATATTTTCGGATAATCTCTATTCCTTCTGGTTTGATTGGTTTACAATCAGCAGCATTTTTTTCTCCGCTGACAATTTTTTCTGCAAGGCCACTACACCCAGGCATTCCACAAGCACCACAATTATAACCAGGTAACAATTGTGTTACTTTTTCGATTCTTTCATCGATTTTCACAAAGAAAATTTTTGAGAAGATAGCAATTAGCACTCCGAAAAATGCACCGATACCTGCCAAAATGATAGGTGGTAAAAAATATTGAACAAATATACTTAAACTCATTTTAAATTACCCCCGCAAACTTAGCAAATATCATTGCCATAATTCCGGCACTAATTAGAGCAATAGGAACCCCTTTAAATGCTTTTGGGACATTTCCATTGTCAATTTTTTCTCGTAAAGTGGAGAAAATATACATTACCAGTAAGAATCCAACTGCTGAAGCAAAAGAAAATACAAGGGCAGTTAAGAACGTGTATTCTTCACTACCTACAATCGTTGCCATTCCTAATACAGCGCAATTGGTTGTGATTAATGGTAAATATATTCCTAAACTCTTATATAGAGGTGGTGATACTTTCTTCACAAACATTTCGATAATTTGAACTAATGAAGCGATAACCAAAATGAAAATGATTGTTTTCATATAAACCATTTCAAAAGCGACTAGGATATAATTATATAATGCCCATGATATTACACTAGAAAGGGTAATCACAAAAACAACAGATAATCCCATGCCTACCGCTGATGAACGTTTACTTGAAACTCCCATAAATGGACATATTCCTAAGAAACGCGATAAAAGTACATTTTCAATAAGGACTGCACTAAAAGCAAGTGTTAAGATTTCTTTCATCCTTTTTTCACCTCTTTTTTCTGATTACGAATCGCTGCAACAACCCCTAATAATAACCCCAAAATAATAAATGCTCCTGGAGGACTCACAAAGAAACTTGTGAATACTTGTGCTGTATGATTAGGATCTAAATTTAATTGTAAATTTCCCCAAATTGTAATAGTTCCGCTCGATAAAAATTCACGAACAAAAGAGATAATAGCTAATACAATCGTATAACCGATTGCCATTCCAGCACCATCTATAATACTATCTAGTGGTTTATTTTTTGATGCATATGCTTCTGCCCGCCCTAAAATAATACAGTTAACAACAATTAAAGGAATAAAGATTCCCAAACTCTCATGAAGTGCTGGTAAGAAAGCCGCCATTAACATATCAACTAAGGTTACTAAAGTAGCAATTACAACAATAAATATAGGTATTCTTATTTCGTTTGGAACAATATTCCTAATTAGAGAAATAATTAAATTAGAGAATACCAATACAAATAAAACAGCAACACCCATTCCCAATGCATTTTCTACTGACTTGGTGATGGCTAACGTTGGGCACAGACCAAGAATAGAAACTAAAATAGGATTTTCTTTGATGATTCCTTTTGTAAAGTTCTGTAATTTTGTCATATTAACACCTAAGAAGCTTTCTCAAACAGGGATTTGTTCACTGTGTAATGATTGATTGCTGCGATGAGACCATTTTTAACAGCATTAGAAGATATTGTTGCTCCTGAAATAATTTCAAAAGAATAATCTTGAATATTTTCTCCAGAAACAGTGAAATCATGACCTACTACCTTGGAGCCAATACTAGCTGTTTCATCTTTTGCAGTTACAACTTGAACATCTACTATTGTATCATCAGCTAGTGTAATACCCACTAATGATACAATTGAACCACCATAACCTTTTTTTGATGTTTGATAAATAATCATAGTAAGTTTCTCATCTACATAACCAAAATAGATTTTTTCAATACCTGAATCTAAGGTGTATTCGGTTGTTTCCTCAGTAAAGCGCTCGCATTCAAAATATCCTTCTAGCACTTCTTTTAGTTCATTTTCTTCACGAGCAGCAATAATTGGTGCTGTAATACTATTTACATAAGCTAATAAAACTCCAGCAACAATTCCTAAAACGACTAACAACAAGCTATACTTTATAGTTTTCGGCATTTTTTCCATTATTTTGCCTCCCCTGAAGTGATTTCTAATTGGCTAATATAATCCAGTGCCAATTTAGCAACATCAAGATATAGAACTGAAGTCTGTGTTGCGGTTGCAATTATTTCAACATCAGCTAAATTATTCTGCTTTTCGATAATACTATTAGGTAATACATCTTCTGGATGAATACCAGTCCAAGCCGTATAGTTTGGATTTGTATAAGATTCAAGATCTTTAGTATTGGATGATAATGCTATCATCTCACCATTTTTATTAAAAGTAACAAGAAACGTAACGTTACGCGCATATCCAGAAGGACGATTGGCAATAATGGTAAGAATAGTATTATCGTCTTCCATCTTTACATCCTTTAGATATGGATATTTCGCATAATTCTTAGCTTCAAAAGCAGCAATTTTTGTTGCATATGAAGTTAAATATTCTTCTGACTGATAAACTTTATCTTTTACTTCTACAATATTTCCCATTAGATCAACGAGTACAATTACTTTTTTATTACCAACATAAGTTGTATATTCAAAATTTTTACTATCATAATTTTGTTTCACACTAGCAACTTCTACATCTTCTGGTGTAAATGTCACAGTATTAGCAAAAGATATAATTGGGTAACTACTAATTCCAATTAATAGTAAAGCAATCATACCATATCGCAAAGCGATCTTTGACTTCTTCGATTCGATTCTAGTTCTTGCCGCAAGACGATCAATGATTACAGTAAATAGATTCATGACCATGATTGCACTGGCAACACCTTCAGGCATATTACTCATATAGCGGAATAAAACAGTTAGCACACCTAATCCAAGAGCAAAAATAACTTTTCCATTCGGTGTTTTTGGAGTAGTAACAGGTTCTGTTGCCATAAATATTGCACCAAACATTAATGCACCACTAAATATTCCGAATAAAGGATAGCGTAAATCTAGAGCATAGCCATTAAAAGCACCTATAATATAGGTTAATACAAATACCGTACTTACATAAATTACCGGTACTTGCCATTTAATCACCTTTCTTACTACCAAATATATAAAGGAAAGGATGCACAATAAAGCGCTAGTTTCTGCCATTGAACCAGGAACATTTCCTAAGAAAAAGTCGCCTATCGTGCCATAAGATCCTACCAATTGATCCATGCTTGCAAGAGGATTCGCAGCAAAATTGGTCATTGGTGTAACACCAGCCATAATCTCTACTTCCATTGGATTAGCATAGCCGCCATTTTTTACAATTACACCATAATAAGCAGCACTAATAAATAGGTAACCAACTAGAGCTGGATTAAAAATATTATAACCAAATCCACCAAATAGGATTTTACCAATAATTGTTGCAAAAAAACAACCAATGATTAAAACCCAGACAGGTGTGTTTATGGAAAGCATCATCGCTAGGATAATTCCAGGTATTGGAGCAAATGAATTTTTCACTTTTTCTAAAGGTTTTTTGTCTTTGAAAAAATATTTATAACTGATAAATTCTAATAACCAACTAGTAAAACCACCAATGAAAACAAAAGTAAGTGGTTTAATCATAGTCCAGAATGATACATTATCTAAGTTAATATATGGGATTAAGCCATTTTTTACCCATCCAAATAGTATTAGAGGGATTAAAGCAAAGATAAAATCACGCATGATAATATCAGTACCATATTCTTTTCTATCAGCTTTACGAATAAAAGGTTCTTTTCCTAATAAAAATCTTCTTTGTTCTGTCATGATATTACCTCTTCAACAATAAAGCTTTCGCTTTACCAACACTTTCCGTCAATTCAATTCTTGATGGACAAATATAAGAACACAAACCACATTGCATGCACTTTTCTGGGTGATACTCACTTAATAATTCTTTATCTCCAGCATCTAGTGCATTTTTTATTTGTACTGGTGATAAAAAGGCAGGACAATGTTCTACACATTTACCACAGCCTAAACAACTATAAACAGTATCATCAATTAGTTTCGGCATGATAATCACACTTGTTAATGCACGATGAACAACCATTGAATCAAAAGGAATGCCTTTCCCTGTCATTGGTCCACCAGCAATAAAATAGGCTTCGCCTAAATCATCGATATATCCACCAATGGATTTAATAATATCATTTAATTTTGTTCCAATCTTCACGTAAACATTTTGTGGGTTTTTAAGTCCACGTCCTGAAATAGTAATCATTTTCTCAACAAGTGGCATATTGTATTTAACTGCTTTATAAATTGCTAATGCCGTAGCAGCATTATTTACTACAGCGCCTACTTCACTTGGTAATGCTTGATATGTTCTTTTCATGATTTTTTGAACAAGATACTTTTCCCAACCAGCAGGATACTCATCTTTCACTAAAAATAAGCTAATTTCTGGTTCAGCATCAATATATGGTTTCATTTTTTGGATTAATTCTACTTTATTTTTCTTGATTGCGATAACTGCTTTATTTACATCAACAGCTTTCATAATGAATTTAATCCCTTGAATTAATTCATCCATCTGGTTTTTCATAATTGTATAATTATCACTAATATATGGTTCACATTCTACAGCATTAATAATAACTGTCGTAATATGACAATTTCCCATGTATTTTACATAAGCAGGAAAGCCGCTTCCTCCCAGTCCTACAATACCGCAATTCTTTATTTTCTCAATGATTTCTGCACTAGTTAATTCAGCGATGTTATTTTCTTTTATACTTTCAATTTTAGTTTCTAAAAAATCATTTTTAATTTGAATTGTTGGGACCATTTTCCCAGAACTATGCCACATTTTTGTATCAATTGCAATGATTTCACCACTTACTGATGCATGAATGGGAGAAGGAAATCTTCCCTTTTTCATCGCGATTGTTTGCCCTAGTTTCACTTTGTCTCCTGCTTTTACTAGTAGCTCACAAACAGTGTCTTGTTCAATAAGTGGGATATATACATACTCTGGTGTTAAGTATTCTCCATAAGGTGTTGCGGAAGATAATTCCTTATGTCCCTTATGTTCACTAATATAAATTCCCTTTATTTTTGAAAAAATCACGTTAAACCTCCGTTCTTTATACCTTGAATATTATATCACAAACAAAAAAATATTTCCATTTATATATAAATTTTTTACTTGATTAGATCAACAAGAACCCATAAGAATTTACCTGTTGTGTGTCCCCAAATTTCTTTATATACTGCATTATTTATGGTTGGCCAATACGGAGCATCAAAATCCTCATAAGTTCGAATCCCCACTGGTAAAGCTCCGACCATTTGGTCAGAAAAAGCAACATATAGTGGATGATAATTGTATCCTTCCCCATACATTCCTGAAGATGCAAATGGATTTTTTCCAAGAATCCATTCTAATTGATTAATCGCTACTTGTTGAAGTTTCTCACAATCAAAAAACTGTGCTAATAAAGAAACAGCCTTTACTTTACTCAATAAAGTAGCATGGAATCCTCTTCTTGTAACTGCTATCGGAAATTTTCTTAAATAAACATCTTTTCCTAGTGGAATTCCCGTTTTAATTTGTGATTTTAGAATTTCTAACGCTCTATCTGGATTACCAATAGTACGAACAATGGTAAAATGATCAATATTAATCTTATTTAAATCATATACATGTCCTGGTAATAAATTATAAGGTGCTGCAACATCACAAGTTGTAAGAATATACTCTTTATATAACTCCAAACCCTTTTTCCATTGAAGATAGTTTGGATTTTCAGGAGCAACTTCAGCCAATCGTACTAAACCTTGAATCGGTGTTTGTTCATGTCCTCGATGCTCATAAGCTAATATATATTGATGTTTAGGATCTTCATAAAAGAATCCACGGAGAGGCTTTTCCCAATTAGGATATTCTTGTTGTTGGCAAGCAAGAATATCATTCGCATATTTCATTCCAATTTGAATATATTTCTCTTCTTTGGTAATCGCATATAATTCAGCTGCCGCTAAAGCACCATCACCTGAAGTCTGAGCGATAATACTTGGACCCCATCTTCTCGTATATACTCCATCCTCATATCCTCTTTGACCAAAACTAAAATCTGCTTTCGCTGCTCGTAAACACCAATCAGCAAAAATAGGATCTTCTTCCATAAATAATGTATAAGCCAAGGCTTCAGCCGCAGCAGCACAGAAGTTTTCAAATGGTCCATTTTCAGCATTACTACAAATCACTGTTTGGTTGTCCGGTGTTAAAATGTTATCTCGCCAAATTCGATAAGAAACAGCTAAAGCCCTGCTTCCATCACCAAATCTTGTTCTTAAAAGCCAATTAATTCCTACTTTAGCTTCTTCTAAAAGGCGCTGATATAATGTTTGGTCTTTATCTTTCATCTTAAGTGCTAATTCTATAATTGCATGTGCCATCTCTGCTGTACAAATTTCAAATTGTGATACATCACCAGCATCATGCCAACCACCAAAATTAGGAACACTACGACCATCTTCATGAACAGTACGACAATTTAAATGACAAGCACTATGAACACCAGCAATGTCTTCCCCACAGCGTAGTAAGCGTAGAAAGTTCATACTTTTCCAAATAGAAGATAAATAAGGATTTTGATCAATTAAAAAAGGTTTGGTAGTTCGACTATCAATTTTGAGATAATATTCTCCTGCTTCTTTCCATTTTGAAAAATCTAATAAATAAAAACTCCCTACATTGGTTATTACACTTTGTGGTTTTCCTGTAAACACTATTTTGTCGGCTGTATTATATAGATAGAACTCTTCACTATCTGTTTTTTCAACAACAGCAATCTTCTCTTTATCACAAAAAAATCCACTATGACAATATGCAATTCGGTCTTGTAATTCCCAGCCTAAATCATAATCAACTTCTACTTGTTCTACTGCAATTTCATTAATATATACTTTTAATAATGATTCTGCTTCTGGGGGACATCCCATTAAAAAAGGAGTAATACTAATTTTCTTTACCTTATCACGATGAATACGACCCACTTCCCAAATAACATGATTCCATTGATTAGGAAGCAAACTTGGTGCATGAAGAACTTCTTCCCCCGTATTCCCGAAAGTAATATGAAAGTAAAAATTATGATAACCGATAGCATCAATATAGATCCAAGTAGATACACGATTATATTCTATTAGATTTTGTTCAGGAAAATCGATTACAACACCGCAAGAAGGACGTGGTGACACGTTCTCAATGTTGGTGTTCGCAGTAATTAAAAGGCTACTATCATTGTTTTTAGTCATTGTTTTGTCAATTTCAATGGTTGCTTGACCATTTAAAGTAACATGATCAATACTATCTCCTTGATAGAGTACTTTTCTTTTTAAAACCTTTTTCTCTTGCCAGCGTTTTTCAGCACAATTACTAAAATCATCTTTCATCTCTTTACGAGCTTCCAAACTATTCCTTATTAATTCATCAATTTTCAACGCTTTTTCCTCCGTTTTATAGTTACTATTATACATGATTCTTGTTTTTAAGTAAACATTTCTCAAAGAAAAAGCAGCTCTAATAAGCTGCTTTTACAATTATTTTACAATTCGATCGAGGATATTACGAGCACTACTAACATAGCCGAGAAAATGTTCATAGTATGCATCTAAAAATTCATTAATAGCACTGATATGATTGGGTAATCTCGCTAATAAAGCCTCATCAATATTCTCTATTTTTGTATTATATAGTGTTTGAAGGGTGAATAAATACTCTCCTCGATAGATTTTTCTTTCATCCCCACTACATTCTTTGCATTTCATTCCTCCACCATAGAAATCAAAAAATAATAAATTTTCTTTTTTCTCACAAACCACACATTTAGAAAACGTAGGTCCAACGCCTAATAAAAATAAAAGTTTTAAGCGAAAGATTATTTCATATATTTGGTGATATTGAGTTTTTTCTAATCTCTCTAAGATAATATCCAAAAAATAGTATAACGTATTAAAATCATCAATATGATTGCTCAAGTGGTACGTCATATCAAAGATAACCAAGGTACTTGCTAACTTAGAAATATTTTCTTTAATCTTTGAATAATTATTAATAACCATTCCTGTTGTTAGAATATCAAAGGAGTTTCGCTTGCTTTTACTAAGTTGAAAGCCTATTTTTGTTAGCACTTGCGAGTAACTATAATTCTTGCTCTTTAGACTACTTGCAGCACGAGCCAAACAAGTATGTGTTCCTAAAGGACTGATCACTGTCAATAATTTGGAGTTTTCTTGATACTTATTTGCTTTTATCACAATTCCTTCATCTAATTGCATTTTATCACCTTGAAAAATTATTTTTCTTCTAAAAAGTAACCCATTTTACGTAATTGTGTCTTTTTGTTTCTCCAGTTTTCTTCTACTTTTACCCATAATTCAAGATATATTTTTTGACCAACAATTTTAAGCATATCTTTACGAGCAAAAGTTCCTATTTTTTTAATCATTGATCCTTGACTACCAATGATAATCTTTTTTTGCGAAGGACGTTCAACAAAAATAGTTGCTCTAATATTTAATAAATCAGGATTTTCTTCATCGTGTTTCATTTCTTCTACTACCACTGCTACTGAATGTGGTACTTCCTGTTCGGTTAATGTTAAAACTTTCTCGCGAATGATTTCACCAATGACAAATACTTCTGGATGATCACTTATTTGATCTTCAGGATAATATTTAGGTCCTTCTTCGAGATAATTACTAATGCTTTTCAATAATGCATTAACATTTTCTCCATTCATGGCACTAATATAAAAAACTTCCGCAAAAGAAAATTGATTTTGAAACTTAACGATACTTTCTAATAATCGATTTTTATCTCTAATTAAATCTATTTTATTAACTACAAGAAAAACAGGTGTTGTGATATTCTTTAGTAATTCTAAGACAAATTCATCTCCTTTTCCATAATCACTGGTACCATCAATTAATAATAAAATCAAATCCACATCAGACAAAGTAGAGATAGATTCTTTATTCATATAATTACCCAATTCATGTTGGGGTTTATGGATTCCAGGAGTATCAATGAAAATAATTTGTTCCTGTTCTGTGGTATAAATTCCTCTAATTTGATTCCGTGTTGTTTGTGGTTTACTACTTATGATTGATATTTTCTGTCCTAAAACATTATTGATTAGGGTAGATTTTCCCACATTAGGACGCCCAATCAAAGCAACAAATCCAGATTTAAATTTTTCACTCATGAAGATGATCCTCAGAAAAATAATAAGGTAGTAAATCAGCTATTTTCACTTTCATCATATCTTTATTAAGATTAGTAAGGATTATTTCTACATCCTTATTTAATAGTTCTACCATAACTTGACGACAAGCACCACAGGGAGAAACAGGTTCTTTTGTATGAGCAACAACTAAAAACTTAACAATATCTTCTTGGCGATATCCTTGAGAGTAGGTATAAAATAAAGCGGTTCGCTCGGCACAATTGGTCAAGCCATAAGAAGCATTCTCAATATTGCTACCAGTAATGATTTTTCCGTCTTTTAATAAAACAGCAGCGCCCACTTGAAATTTTGAATAAGGAGCATAAGCATTTTGGTAGGCTTTCATTGCTTCTTGATACATTTGTTCAATAATTTTTTCCATTATTTTCTCCTATAATTTAACTTGTTCAATATCTTTTCTTGTTCAGCAAACATCTTTTTTTCTGCTTCATCATCTTGATGATCAAATCCTGTTAAATGCAGAATTCCATGAACTAAAAGAAAAGCAAACTCACGTTCAACACTATGATTGTACTGTTTTGCCTGTTCATAAACACGATCAATACAAATAAAAATATCACCTAAATAACTTCGATTCTCTTCATCATTTTCTTCAAAAGAAATAACATCTGTACTATTATCAATATTTCGATACTTTTTATTAACTTCTTTCATCTGATTCAAATTTACTAAAATCACTGATATCCTTTTTCGCTTCAACAATTCTTTTTCAAAATCCTTGATAATTCTTTGATAATCAAACGTGATTTCTTGAGGATAATTTACAAATAAAGCTATTTTCATTGTTTTTTCTCATACCTTTCTATAATCTTATAAACTAAAGGATGACGCATAATATCTTGTTTTTCGAAGCGAGTAATTCCAATATTCTTGATATTTTCTAATAAAGTAACCGCTTCAACTAGACCTGAATAATTCTTACTTGGCAAATCTATTTGCGTGATGTCCCCAGTAACAATCATTTTCGAATTATATCCTAATCTTGTAAGAAACATTTTCATTTGTAATAGAGTAGCGTTTTGGGCTTCATCTAAAATAATGATGGCATTTTCTAGTGTTCTTCCTCGCATATAAGCCAATGGTGCAACTTCTATCGTTCCTTTTTCAATCAGTTTATCAACATTTTCTTTACCCAAGCACTCGTATAATCCATCATATAAGGGAATTAAGTAAGGGTCTATTTTTTCCTTCAAATCTCCAGGTAAAAATCCCAATTTTTCTCCCGCTTCCACAACAGGTCGCACTAAAATAATCTTTTTCACTTGATTTGCTCGAAGTTTATTCACTGCAAATAAAACAGCTAAAAATGTTTTTCCTGTACCAGCAGGTCCAATGGCAAAGGTAATATCATTGTCCTCAAGTGATTTGATATAAATTTTTTGATTTAGGGTTCGAGGATAAATTGCCCTTCCACTATTGGTGGTAAATAAGATTTTTTTATCTAGGTAAAGTTTTACTAGGATAACAGGGCTTATTTTATCCATATTGTTTAAAATAACCATTACATCTGGTAATGCAAGATCCGTTGTTTTTTCAAAAATTCGTTCTAAAATAGTGAATATACTTTCAATCTCGTTTTGATATTCAAGCTTATCATTTGCAATTAGTACTTCTCCTTGACGAACAATAATATCAAAACCATATTTTTCTTCAATGGCTTTCAAAAATGTGTTCTCGGGACCAACTATTCTTGCTTCATTTTCTAAATTGAATATTTTATAAACAGATTGATAATTATTCATAGTATGAGATATAAGAATTTCTTATATATTCCTTTCTTTTATGATTACTATTATTATAGCATAAATATTCTCTTTTGTTAATAAGAGAGACAAAAAAAAGCCTTTCGGCTTATTTTAGTTAGAACGGCGATATTGTGTCTTTTTCATCGCTCTTTTCTTCATTTTTCTAATATCACTTGGTTTCAAAAAGTGTTCTCTTTTGCGCGCTTCTTGAAGGGTACCGCTTCTAGACACGTCACGTTTAAAGCGTTTAAGTGTATCTTCAATTGTTTCGTTTTCTCTAACTATGGTCTTTGGCATTTTTGTCCCTCCTTTCGCACTCATAATTACTTAAGTATTATACTATATTTCTCGCATGAAATCAAGAAAAAGTTAATTTTTTTTATTCTTTACTGTAAATTTTTCATTTGTTTTCACAATTTATGTTATCGATAAACTCTTTAAACTGCTTTAGTGCTAAGGCTCGATGAGAAATTTTATTTTTCTCCTCTAGAGACATTTCAGCGAACGTTTTATTCCTGTGAGGAATATAAAATAAGGGATCATATCCGAATCCAGCAGTACCTTTTTCTTCTTTAGCGATAACTCCTGTAATCTTTCCCGTGAAATAATGTTCTGCTCCTACTTCATCAATAAAGCAAATCACGGTAATGAAATAAGCTTCACGATCAGAAATGGTTTCCATTTTTTTAAGTAATAAGTGATTATTATCCTCATAAGTTCCTGTAGAAGAATATCTTGCTGAATAGACTCCTGGTTCACCATTCAAGGCAGGTACGACTAATCCAGAATCATCGGCAATTACTGGTAAATGATATTTCTGAAAATAATATCTTGCTTTGATAGCAGCATTTTCTGAAAATGTCTTCCCTGATTCTATAACTTCATCTTCATCATGAAAATCATCTAGTGTTATTATCATAGCATTAGTAAGCATATTACCAATTTCTATTGTTTTATGCTGATTATGAGTGGCAAATAAAATTTTCATTTTTTCCATTGCAATTAAACCAAAGCAACTTTTTTACTTAATAGCAGTTCGATAATCTCATCGCTCGCATATTCCATCGCATATGAATAAATAGTAATATGCTTGTCATCAATGTAATTTACATTTGCTTTGTTATCAATTAATAGTTTCACCATTTCATAATCATTTCTAAGAATAGCACGATACAAGTAACTACGCCCATAAAATATCTCATTCACATTGGCTTTATGATCTAATAAAAATTTAATGATATCATAATTCTCACTATAAATAGCTATTAATAAAGCAGACTGATTGTATTCATCGATTTGATCTATTCTAGCGCCTTTTTTATATAATAATTTCACGATGCGAATATTGTTGAAGATAATAGCATAATACATTAATGATTTCCCATAATAATCAAAATTATTGACATTTGTTGAAGTAACTTCTTGTAAGACATATTCATAATCACCACGACAAACAGCATCGTGAAGAGAATATTTTAAAGACTTTTCTTTATAATCTTGACTACGAGAATAATTAATTAAAAATTCATAATTTTCGAGTTTGTTTGCTCCATTTGCTACTTCGATTGGGGTTTGGCCAGCATCATTTTTAGCTTGAATATTAAAACCAGCATTTACTAACGCTTTGATTCCTGTAATGGAACAATTTCTTGCAGCGATATGGAGAGGAGTTTCTCCAAAAATATTCTTTGAATCGCTTATCATCATATGACGCAAAATAAAAATGATTAAATCATCATTACCAGCTTTACATGCATGATGTAATACATTATTTTTACGATCATCGACTTCAACTAAACTAGCACCATTGTTCAATAAGGTTCGAATAATGACTCTTTTTCCTGATTTAACCCCATGATGAATTGGTTTCATACCATTTAGATCAGAAATATTTAGTTTTGCTCCATGATCAAGTAAGCTATTAAGGATTTCTTCTTTTCCATTAGCAGCAGCAATATGAAGAGGGGCTACCCCTTTTTTATTCTTTGCATTAACTTTAGCTTGTTCAAAAAGCAATCTTTCTACTACTTCTGCATTTCTAAATTGTACGGCTAAATGTAGTGGAGTATCATTATATCTGTTTTGCGCATTTACATTGACTTTTAATTTTAATAACAAGTCGACTACTTCATAATAATTATTTCGTGCTGCTTTATGTACTAAATTCTCATTTTTATTATCAGTGATATTTATATCAAAACCATCTTCATAATATTTGATAATATAGGAGCAATCATTTCGCATAACCGCATCAAAAATATCTTTTGATTGGTTATCGCCAACATCTTTATACAAACGATAAATTGTTTCCATTATTTCACCCCTTATTTATCTTATTATTTAAATCTTTACTCATAGAAAAAGATATTTTAGTGATTCCTTCGGTTGTCATTTTACTTCCATCAACAGGACTAAAATAAGTATATGGTTTTGTTTTATTTTTTTTAAACGTTCCTAAATTTGTAATCGATACACTTTCTTGGTTAATCAAAGAAGTGATTAACTCTTCGATAAAAGCATCTGTAACTTCGATTACATTTTTTTTGGTAAGATTCAATTTTTGACTTATTTTAGTAACATATTCCTGCTTTTTCATCAAATTATCTCCTCTTGTCCCATATCAAATAACGACTTAAGTATAACATTGAAAAAAGTTTAAAACAACATGAAAATATGTTTTTTTTTACTGATTTTTTTCTGTAAATTTACATGAAAAATATGTTTTAAAATCTGTCTTTTAAAAAATAAAAAAATAGCCTTTTATTATAGGCTATTCCTTTTTTCGTAAGGTAAATTTGATTGGAGCACCACTGAATTCAAATGATTCTCTCAATTTATTCTCTAAATAACGTAAATATGAGAAATGCATGTGTTTTTCATCATTTACAAATAAAACAAATGAAGGTGGCATAACATCATCTTGAGTAGCATAACTCAAACGAAGACGATTGCCATTAAATAGTGGAGGTTGGTTTAATAGCACTGCATCTAATAAAACATCGTTCAATACACTTGTTTGAACTCGTCGACTAAAGTTTTCATAAACTTTTTCAATTTCATTCAATAAAATATGAACACGTTCTTTTTTAAATGCTGATAAAAAGATGATGGGTGCAAAATCAAGAAAAGGCATTTGTACTTTTAATTTTTCTGATAGACGCTGCATTGTTTTATCATCTTTTATAACTAGATCCCACTTATTTACCACAATAATAACCGCTCTATTTGCTTCACGAGCATACCCAGCAATTCGCTTATCTTGTTCACTTAACTCATCTGTTCCATCAAGGATTAATATTGCAATATCTGAACGTTCAATTGCAGATAAAGCTCTTAATACACTATATTTCTCTGCATTTTCGTAAATTTTACCTTGTTTACGAATTCCTGCTGTATCGATTACAACGAATTTTTTTCCGTTTCTAGTAAATACAGTATCAATCGCATCTCGAGTAGTTCCTGGTATTGTACTTACAATGGTTCGTTCTTCACCAATGATTGTATTTGATAGGGTTGATTTTCCAACGTTTGGTTGACCAATCAAACAAAATTTAATTGTTCCTTCTCCATATGGATCTTTTTTATCCTCAGGTAATAATTCGATAATTCGATCTAATAAATCTCCAACTCCAATTCCGTGTAAACAACTAATTGGATAAATATCACCAATGCCTAAGCTATAAAAGTCATAAGCTAAACCCACAAGTTCATGATTATCTACTTTATTGGCTGCAATAATAACTGGTTTATTACTACGATGAAGAATATTCATTACATCTTCGTCCTCTGTGGTTATCGATGCACGAGCATCAACAACCATGACAATAACATCCGCTTCATCGATTGCTAAATTAGCTTGAGCTCTTATTTCTTTAGAAAAGGGCTCATCTTTTAAGATGATCCCTCCTGTGTCAATAAGCCTAAATTCTTGATTTAGCCATGAAGCTTTACCGTAAATACGATCTCTAGTAACGCCACTAGTATCGTCTGTGATAGATACACGATCGCCAATAATCCTATTAAATAAACTAGATTTACCAACGTTGGGTCTACCTACAATAGCAACAACTCCACGCATACTTTGGCCTACTTTTTCTTAGATTGTTTTAGGTAATCACCGAAGGTGTTACTCATTTTATCTTGAAGATCCATAGTTGATTTGAATATTTCTTTTTCAATCTTTTCTTCAGCGTCTCTCATGCTTAGAACTAATTTATTTTTTTCTGGATCTAATACTCTAATCTTCGCTTTTATTTCTTGATCTACTTCTACACTACTTGGATCAATACTTCTAATAGTAGATTTTGGTAAATATCCCTCAACACCAGCAACAGTGACAATAAATCCTTCTGGTAAAATTTTACTTACTTTTACATCTACAACATCACCAGTTTTAATCTCTAGTGATTGCCATGGATTTTCCACAAGTTGTTTTTTAGAAAGAATAATACGTTTCTTTGCTGCATCAATTTCAATAATCTTTACTTCTAACTCATCTTCAACTTTTACGCTGTCTTCAAGTTTTGTATCACGATCCCATGAAAATTCACTCTTAGGTAAGAATCCAGTTATTTCTGGAGTTAATTGCATAACAACACCTGAATTATTAATTTCTAATGCTTTCCCTGTTGTGAAACTTCCAACAGTCTTACCGTTTATAAATTCTTCCCAATAATTTGGAATTAATGCTTTTCTAGATAATCCGATGTGATCTTTTTCAAGTTTAATTACTTTTACTTTAACTTGGTCACCAACATTAAGGATTTTTTCAACTTTGAAAACGCGACTATGATCAATTTCAGAAATATGTAATAATCCTTCCACATTTTTTCCGATTTCAACAAATGCACCATACTTTTCGATGTTCTTTACAACACCATCATATACTTGACCAACTTCTAATGTTTCCATAAAAGTTTTTTTGTCAGCGCGAGCATTGATTCTATCAGCTAAAATTTGTGAAACAATGATACGGATTCTACCGTAATCCACTCTAATTGGAGCAACAGAAATTTCTTTTCCTACTAATGTAGCTAAATCTTCTTCCGCAACTGCTGCTTGTGAAGTAGGTAGTAAGCAAGAGAAATCTTCATATTTCATCAATAAACCAACTTGAATTTGTTTTAAAACTTTTGCTGTGAAAACAGTATCTCGTTTTAATTCAGCTCCAAATTTTTCTAATTCTTTGCGTTTGTTAAGTAGAACAGTAGAGAATATAAATTTGCCACCATCTGGGAATATTTTTTTGATTGCTACATCAACCTTGTCGCCTTCACAGAATAAATCAATTAAATCCTCATCATCTTTAATACTAGCAGTATCGCGTTTAAACAAGAATCCTTCTTGACCATCTTCTAATGCAATTAAAACTCTTTCTTCTTTTGCTTTAATTACCTTGTTTCCTGCTTTTGTTTCAGGTTGTTCAGGAATCACTTCAACAACAGTACCAGTTACAATTTGTAATTCTTTGTACTTCACTGCTTTTGCTGTTTCCTCTTCGCTTTCTTCTTCCACTTCAGTGCCTTCTGTTTCTAAATTTTCATCTTCAGTGACTACTTCAGTTTCAACAACTTCCTCTGGCGCTACTTGTTCTTCTACTAATTCTTCTTTTTGTTCTTTTGTTTCTTCTTGTAATTCAACGTTTTCGTTTTTAAGTTCCTTTTCCATCTTGTAACCTCTTTCAAATACTAAACTTATGATCTTCTTGACCACACATTCTACGGATAAATTTGATGAGTCTATTTCTATAGCATCATCTGCTTTCTTTAGGGGGCTTATTAAGCGCGTACTATCTTTGTAATCACGTTCGATTATTTCTTTGATTGTCGTTTCCAAATCGCCAGTTTCTTGATTTTGTTCCAGACGTTCTTTCATTCTTCGCTTAGCTCTTTCCTCAACATTCGCATTTAAATAAACTTTTAAATTTGCATGAGGAAGAACAACGGTTCCAATGTCTCTACCATCCATGATAACATTTTGGTTCGTGACAAAGTATTGTTGTAAAGTTACCATTTTCTTTCTTACATATCCATATTTTGATACTAAAGAAACATTATTAGTAACTTCTAATGAGCGAATGGCTTTTGACACATCCTGATCATCAAGGTAAATCTTTTGGCTTCTAAAATCAATTTTAGTGTTTTCTAAGAATTGAAATTCTTCTTCATTCTCTAAATTGATTTTTAATTGTAATGCTTTCAAAGTAACAGCTCGATACATAGCTCCAGTATCAATATGCTCAAAGCTTAATTCTTTTGCAACAGCTTGAGCAATTGTGCTTTTACCAGAACCAGCAGGACCATCGATAGCAATTTGCCAATTCATAACACACCTCTAAATATACCCTATTATTATATCACATCAATTATAAAACTTCAAATACTATTTAACAATTTTTACTTGCTGGCTTTGAACAACTAATCTCTTAATTTCATGAGGAGTCAATTCACGAATTTCTCCTTCTGCCAAACCATCAACTGTAATTTCACCAAAACTAATACGCGTTAATCGTTTCACAGGATGTCCAATGGCTTCCATCATCTTCTTTACTTGATGATATTTTCCTTCACGAATGATAATTCCAACAGAGGATGAATTGTTTTTCTTGTCAGTACTAGCAAGATATGCTTTACATCTTCTTGTTACATAACCATCAATTTCAATTCCTGCTTCAAGCTTTAAAATATCGTTTTTTGTTACTTCACCTTCAACTCGAGCAAGATATTCTTTTGGTAAAACTGATTGTGGTCCTACTAACGTATTCATAAATTCACCATCATTCGTGATGATCAATACTCCTTTAGTATCATAATCAAGTCTTCCAACAGGAAATAAGCGATAATCCTTTAACTCCTGTGGTAGAATTGAAATTACGGTTTTGCGATCCTTTTCATCGTTCGATGAGGAAATAACTCCTCGCGGTTTATTCATAACAAAGTATCGTTTTTCTTTAATTTCTAAAATCTTTCCTTCTATTTCTACAATATCATTTCCAGAAATTTTATATCCCATCTCTGTTATGATTGTTCCATTCACTTTTACTTTACCTTCGCGAATCAAATCTTCCGCTTTTCGCCGTGAAGCAATTCCGCTCCGTGCTATATATTTCTGTAATCTTTCCATTTTCAATTTCTCCTATTGTATTATAATATACCTTATTTCATCTTTTTTTACAAGAATGAGTTTAAAATAAAATTCTCCCTAATGGGAGAAATTATCATGATTCTAAAAACTTTTGAATCAATT